>CBDUAB010001140.1:0-1522 GCA_965365045.1 uncultured Planctomycetales bacterium | reverse complement strand
TGGCCCTCGCATGGCTGCTGACTGAATGTCGGGCAGCAAAGCGACGTCAAATATCTCTTCCACACCCGACTTAAACTCGAATTGCCCCACCAGTTCTCCTCGTGTCAGATCGACGACGCCGACACCGCATTTTAACCGTTCACGGTCCGCCGCAATCGGCACACCTCCAAACGTGGATGTCTCGCGGATCTTGGACAAGCCGACAAAAGCAAACGTATCGCGAAAGGCCAGCCCTCGCGTGTACCCTGGAAACCGGGCAATCGTATTTACCTTGCTTGTACGCGGATCCACTCGCACGAGTTCGCCTTTCCCGGAGTCTAGCAGCCAAATTTGTCCCAAGTGGACACGTGGAGAATGAGGCATGGCAAAGCCGCGTGCGACCGTCTCGCCCGACTCAACGTCGATCAGACAGCCCGTTTCGGCCTTATTGGGCCGCCAACCCCCAGCGGTATCCGTCTCGGCCATCACCGTCACGTACTTTGCTTGACCGTCGACCATCGCCAAACCATTCAGATGACAACGATCTTCGGGAGTGAGACCGGTGATAAAGGGTGGCTGCCAACGGGGAACGAAACTGAACTTGTTGTCGAGCGTACAAAGGCAGGAAAAGAGTGTATTGACAATCCATAACTCATCCCGTCCCCATCCCATTTCGTGTGATTGAATCTCACCTGTCACCTGTGCCGTACGCGTTACGAAGCACGCTTCATACATACCAGCGGGTTCAACTTGGTGAGCAATGTCACGGGCATTACGCAGAAACCACACCTTGTCGCGTGCGGCTACCGCCAATCTGTTTGCGTGCGGATCGATCGCGACGCCCATTGGACGATCAAAGTTGTGAAACGAAAGCGTTAGTTGTCGCTGTTGCGAGCCAATTAACGCCAGTTTCCCCGCCTGATAGGTTGAGACGAGCAATGTCGTGTTCAGTTTGGCAAGAAGGTCAGCGAGATCCTCCGAATGCTCAAAACGCACCTCCCGTTCAGGTGATTCGCTTGGAGTCGTCTTACGCTCCTCTTCCGTTTGCGTTGACCGCTTCATATTCGTCTCGACGTGTCCCAAAGGGTTAGATTGCCCCGAACGGTCAGATTCATGTTTTCTTAGCCTACTATCTTTGCGGGAGCGCCCGATCGATGCAAATACTCAGCACCGCAAGCCACTTTCAAATTGGAACAACGCACGCACTTCGCGTTTTCCAACAATCGGTAACCGGAGAACACGGCAATCAAGGTGCGAGAGTAGCTGTTACTATTTTAAGTGCGAATTCGGTGCAAATTTGTCACGGATCTCACTAGAATCGCGGTAATCCGGCCAGAAACGGCCGCTGAAGCCGGAAAAAACGCATACTCCGACCAAATCTCGGTCTTTCCGCTGCTTGGGACGCAGTGCGACGAAGACACTCAAGTCTTCCGTAGCGAGCGTTATGGCTAGGCATCTTATGAAGCGACGCCGTTCGAACAGGTGAACGTCTGCTGCCCAGCGAGTCGCAAACGCGGCCAAATTGAGATTGTCACTAATATAG
>CBDUAB010001139.1:0-1542 GCA_965365045.1 uncultured Planctomycetales bacterium | reverse complement strand
AGGGCCGCAACCTGTGAGGCTCCGTCGGAGATTCGAGTACTCATTTTCCCAACAGCGATATGATTCTCGTCAAAATGTAGCACGTTTCGGCCGGTACCAAGAAATTCAATGACATTCTCTCCTGACCATCTCGTTCCAGCTACAAACCCATCCCATGTTTGCGACGGACCGAATCCAATGGCGTGCATGAGTTCATGAAGCGCCACGGAATAGAAGTCAAACTTCTGCGGTGGAACCGACGTCGTGTGATCAAAGTGCCAGTAGTCTTCTAGACTCTCGGCCGATTCCATGACCCCGTCATTGTCCTTGTCCGCATCCAATGACAAGTCGCTATGGCTAAAACCGAAACGAAGCTGGAATTCACTCTCGACGCCAGCGTACGTTGGACCGCCATTAAGTGAGCCTACGATCGGACCACGACCTCGCTCCAAAACTTGGTTCGCCAGCTCCTCAGCAATGTCCACGGCCGCCGCCCAGTTGTCTGGCGGACCGGCAGCCGAAATATCGAGCAACGCCAATCCGGGACCCGCCGAGCCTAGCACGCCACCCGAGAGCGGTTCTGCACCGACGAATACGACGATTTCATTCGCGCCAATCACCGTAGGATCGATCGTCTCCGTCAGACCGCTAGTTGGATTTCGGTAGATGAATTGCAGATCAAATGTCGCCGAAGTATCTCCGCTTTGGCCGGTAAATGAGTCAGCCTCGATGGCACCTAAAGAACTCGTGATTGCAAAGCTGATGTCAGCGGCGGCAGCCTCGATCGCCGCAACCGCTTGTTGGTTGGATTGAAAGACAGGATCGTGTCGAAAATCGAGGCGCATTTCGATGGCAGGGGCAGCGGATACCATCAATCCAAAGAATGCCGCGGCCATGATACTTGGTACGATGAAACCAAAAGCCGTACGCAGCGATTCACCGAAAACATTTGTTGTCATCGTGCCGTCCAGTCCGTTCCCGTTAGCCATCCCCTCTGTTTAGCCTAGCAGAAAGGCCGGGATCATACCATTTGATGGCGCCCGGGCTAACTTAGTATGGTGCCAGACAATAAAGGCGTGAAAGCTGCTTTCAAACCCAGTACAATTCGATCAGACGGACGATCCGATACCAGCTCATCGGGAGGCAGCGATGCATTGGCGAAGTTCCTGTGGACGACAATTGCACTGGCTCGGGACACGTGCACGCAAGCACTTCTTTATTCCAAACGCGCGGTTCGGGTTGCGAGGCCTTGTATCCGCCAACTCGATGTCTGTAATGTCAAGTCGCACAAGAGCAACGTGCTCGCTTGGTTTCGAGTGCTTGGAAGCAAAACAGATGCTGGCGGGCGACCTGGTCATTAGTGAGTTTGTGGCATCGAACGACAACGGTATTCGAGACGAAGACCACAATCGGCCTGATTGGATCGAGGTCCTCAACACCGGTGACACCGAAATAGACCTGGACGGTTGGTTCTTGACCGATGACGCGGACGACCTCGATATGTGGCGGTTTCCCAACGTGAGCCTAGGGGCGGGCAGATACATGACCGTTTTTGCTTCTGGC
>CBDUAB010001138.1:0-1555 GCA_965365045.1 uncultured Planctomycetales bacterium | reverse complement strand
GTGCAGCTGCCAACGCAGATACGGTTCTATTATCCCGACGCATCGGTGGTCCGCCTGTCCAACCCCGGTGATGATTCGTATCAAGACCAGCCCGTCGTTGTCATGGAGGTCCTCTCACGCAAGACGCGCCGCATCGACGAAGGAGAGAAAAAGGACGCGTATCTCACCATCCCGTCGCTGGCAGTGTATTTGCTGATCGAGCAGGAGTCGCCGGTAGTGACTGTCTATCGCCGAACGGAACAAGGTTTTGTACGCGAGGTATTCGCGGAACTCGAAGCGACGATTCCGCTAAGCGAGATTGGCACGGAATTGCCTTTGGCGGAACTCTACGAGGGCGTCCAGTTTTCAGCCGAGCCGGACGACGATGAACGGCACAACTAGAGACGAACGACCAGTCGCTAAGACCAAGCCAGTGATCGATCGCGCTGTTCCTAGTTGGTCAGAAGTTGTCACGGCCGTCCTGTCTGTCTAGTTTCCGCGTAAGCCTGCATCTTGATGAATTTCGCCAGACGGACCGATGTGCTAACATCGTTGCCTGTGGGCGTTGATCATAACTCCGGAAAATGCTGTCAGCGCAACCAAACTAGCCCGACGCGCGAGCGAGGGACACTACCACATGACGTAAACCCGTGGAATGCTTAACCTTGTGTCCCTCGCTCGCGCTTCGGGCTACCTTTGTTTTTGCCTATTGTCAAAACGGCTTTGAACCCTCGTCGGCGGAGCTATGACCACGATTCTCGACAAGATTGTCGCTACCAAAAAAGAAGAAATCGCCGCGGCCAAGTCCTTACGCTCCGCGGACCAGTGGCGTGCAGCCCTGGTCGATGCGCCGCCGGTGCGTGATTTCTTTGCTCCGCTGGCTGCTGGCGGTCCGATCAAGCTGATTGCGGAAATCAAACGTGCGAGCCCGTCCAAAGGTCTCATTCGCGAGGACTTCGACCCGGTTGCCATTGCAAGTATCTACGCTCGGCATGGTGCGACGTGTGTCAGTGTGCTTACGGATGAACCGTACTTTCAGGGCTCCCTCGATTATTTGTCCCAAGTGCGCGCGGCAATCGACTTGCCACTGCTGCGTAAAGACTTCTTGATCGACAGCTACCAGTTACTCGAAGCGCGGGCGACAGGGGCCGATGCCGTGTTGCTGATTGCTGAATGCTTGGACGATTGTAATCTGCGAAAGCTACATAACGAAGCGATCGATCTTGGCATGACGCCGCTCGTCGAGTTTTATGAACCGGACAATCTTCAGCGTGTACTCGACGCAGGTGCGACGTTGATTGGCATCAACAACCGCAACCTACACACGTTTGAAACGGACTTGAACCATACCGTCCAATTGTGCCAACAGATCCCCCAGGAGTGCGTAGTCGTTGGTGAAAGTGGCATTCACAGCCGCGCTGACGCCCAGTTATTGTCGGACGCCGGTGTGTCGGCAATTCTCGTCGGTGAGCATCTCATGTCTCAACCAGATATCGGCGCGGCCGTGGATCGGCTGCTGGGAAATGCGTAATTCAACCGCTGAGATTTATCAAAACCGTATCGATCAACTCGACCG
>CBDUAB010001137.1:0-1585 GCA_965365045.1 uncultured Planctomycetales bacterium | reverse complement strand
CATCCTCTGCGACGACCATCGTTGGGACGCGCTCGGCATGATGGGGCATCCATTCTTGCAGACACCACACTTGGACCGGTTGGCTGCTAGCGGAGTGCACTTTACCAACGCTTTTGTGACGACGTCTCTTTGTTCGCCCAGTCGGGCGTCGATTCTTACCGGCCTGTACGCGCACAATCACGGCGTCGTCGACAACTACCACCCGGTTGATCCGGCGCTCCATTTTTTTCCCCAATCCTTGCAAGAGGCCGGCTACGAGACGGCCTTTATCGGCAAATGGCACATGGGTGATGACGATGTCCCGCAGCGAGGCTTCGACCATTGGGTTGCGTTTCGCGGCCAAGGCACTTATTACCAGGACGGTCACGGCGCGAGTCGCGTTGTGCCACAGACACGCTATGACGGATTCAATATCAACGGTCAGCGCCGTGTGCCGCAAAAGGGTTACATCACTGATGAGCTGACGGACTACGCCATCGACTGGCTCGATTCGCGTAAGAAGAGCGATGAGCCTTTCTTTCTGTACCTCTCTCATAAAGCGGTCCACTCGGATTTCGTTGGCCGCGACGGCGAACGTGGTAAATACAAAGACGCCAAATGGACGCCGCCGATCACGTTTGCGGACACTCCCGAAAATCGCGCGGGCAAGCCGCGCTGGCTGTTGGATCAACGCAACAGCCGACACGGTGCGGAGTTCGGTTACAACCTCGAGACGTTCGACGTTGAGTTCTATCACAAACGCTACTGTGAAGCGCTGACAGCCGTCGACGACAACGTGGGCCGCGTGATGAACTATTTGGAATCGAACGGACTCGCGGAAAACACACTGTTGGTGTACATGGGCGATAATGGTTTTCAATTCGGTGAGCACGGTTTGATCGACAAACGCACCGCGTATGAAGCATCGATTCGCGTGCCCCTGTTGATGCGGTATCCGCGTCTTCTCAAGCCCGGCACAAAAGTGGACCAAGTCGTCGCGAACATTGATATTGCACCGACATTGTTACAAGCCGCGGGTGTGCCGGTGTCGTACCAGATGGATGGTCGCAGTTTTTGGTCGTTGGCATCACGTGCCGACACAACTGAACGAGGAGATTCGGCGCGCTGGCGTGATGCCTTGTTGTACGAATACTACTGGGAGTGGAATTATCCACAGACACCCACCGTATTCGCCGTCCGAGGCGAGCGCTACAAATTCATCCGCTATCACGGGATTTGGGATACGGACGAACTTTACGACATCCAGGACGATCCGCTGGAACGGACCAACCTAATACGTGATCCGCGGCATGCAGCGACAGCGGAAAGGATGAAGAAGCGTTTGTTCGAACTGCTCGCCGAGTCGAATGGCCTCAAGATGCCGCTGTTGCCGGATCGGGGTCGGCAATTTTATTATCGCCATTCGGAAAGGTCACCACCGGGACGTTTTCCGCGATGGTTTTATGAAAAACCGGCGCCGGTTACGAATTGAGCGTTCGCGAATTTGGGACACGAGTGATGTACTACGAGACGTTTTACGAATCTAGGCGCGTGTGGTGAATGACTAATGTCTAAGGACTAATGACTAAGGAAGTCCGAATTCCTA
>CBDUAB010001136.1:0-1600 GCA_965365045.1 uncultured Planctomycetales bacterium | reverse complement strand
GAAGCGTGGCAGAAGATGCGCGAAATGGGGACCGCCAAAGGGCCCAACGTGATGTACTTCGAAACTGGACAGGGCTCGGCGCTTTCGGCCGATGCTCATCACGATGCCGACCAGGTGACTCTCGAAGCACGGGCTTACGGTTTTGCGCGCCGCTACCAACCATTTCTTGTCAACACGGTGGTTGGTTTCATCGACGACCGTAGGCTTGGTCCCGTGTATCGCTTTTTTAATCGCCATCGCGTCGTCGATGATCGCGGCAAGGTGCTTGGCTATCGAAACCTCGATCAGCTGCGCGAGTCGCTCAAGCCGATTCTTCTGCGCCGAACGCGTGGCACCGTCATGCAAGATCTACCCGAGCGAACGAACGAAATCGTCCGTATCCGACCAACCGAAGAACAGCTTTTTATGAGTAATGAGTACGTTGCGCGGGCCGCTCAAATCGCCAACAAAAAATTTCTCACCGAGATGGACTTGCTGCGACTTCAAAAGTATCTGCTGATGGCCCGCATGTCGGCCAACAGCACCTTTTTGGTGGATAAAGAAGCACCCGGTTACAGCAGCAAACTCGAACGGCTGACGGAGCTGCTCGAGCAATTGGCGGCCGAGGAAGACCGCAAAATCGTCTTGTTCAGTGAGTGGACAACGATGCTCGGCCTCATCGAGCCGATCCTCAAAAAATTCGACCTCGAATTTGTGCGTCTCGACGGCAAAGTGCCCCAGAAAAAACGCCAAGAAATCGTACACCGTTTCCAAAACGATCCCGCTTGCCGCGTGATCATCATGACGAACGCCGGCAGCACGGGATTGAACTTGCAAGCGGCGAACACTGTGATCAATGTCGATTTGCCCTGGAATCCGGCCATACTGGAACAACGCATTGCTCGCGCCCATCGCATGGGCCAGCAGCAGCCGGTGCACGTTTACTTGCTGGTCACAGAAGACACAATCGAAGAACGGCTGCTGGCCACACTCTCCGCCAAGCACGACTTGGCGCTCGCCGCCCTGGACGTCGAATCCGATGTCACCGAAGTCGAATTGCATAGCGGCATGGAAGAACTCAAGCGTCGCTTGGAACGGCTGCTTGGCAATCAACCAATCACGCCGATTGACGAATCCCAACAGCGACAAGTCGAAGCCGAAACACGTGAGATAGCGGCCCGCCGCGAGAAGGTCGCCGCGGCCGGTGGTGAGTTGTTGGGCGCCGCGTTAAATCTCGTCGGCCAATTGATCGATAATGGTGACGCGCCCGATCCAGCCGTGGTCGAAAAAGTCCGTACGAGCCTTACCGACTGCGTCGAACGGGACGAAACGGGACGTCCACAGCTTCGTCTGACACTCCCAAACGACGATGCCCTTCACGGCCTCGCCTCAACCTTGGCGAGACTGTTGGTTAGTGAAAAAGCGGAGTAGAGTCCATCGAGCTTCGCGTCTTGAATCGCTGGCCTTTCATGTGCGGGTGTGCGCTCGAATTTCGTGCGCGGTCGGAGACCCGCGCACAGCCGAGGACTGGATGGCAAATTCCTGGAAGTCGTTGCTGGAGAATTCGTTGCGCAGCAGATGAATATCGAATATCGAGCAAGGAGTGACGAAGGATGAATGA
>CBDUAB010001135.1:0-1649 GCA_965365045.1 uncultured Planctomycetales bacterium | reverse complement strand
TTGCTCGTCGGAGGCATTCTCTTTGCCATCGTCGCGCCCCGTTTTGCACGCAATCCATCTCCACCGTCACCGGAGCTGCCTGCAAATATCGATGAGCTTGATCAACCAGTGGCCAAACTCATTCGGGAGCAATTCCAAATTGCGCAATCCACGCAGTGGGATGCGAACGCATTCGGTGAATTAGGATTAGTCTATGAAGCGAATAAGCTCTGGCAAAACGCGTACGATGCTTTTCGCAGCGCCCTCCAACTTAGCCCCAACGACAAAGGGTGGCGCCTCCATCTGGCGATCAGCACTCACGAGACCGAAAACTTCGCCATTGAAAACGACGAAATCCAAGCGCTCGTGGCCGCCCATCCGGATTTTGCGCCGGCCCAGCATCGCTACGGACAGCAATTGTTGGATTCCGGAGATCTCATCGAGGCAGCGGCCAGATTCGAACGTGTGATCGAGTTGGAACGGTCCTCCGCCGATGGTTACGTCGGTCGGGCCGAAATCCATCTACGTCAAGGTGAAGCAAAAGATGCCTTGCCCTTGCTGCAGCGGGCGCTCGAAATCGACCAAGATTACAAGGTCGCTCATTATTTGTTGGGAAGTGCTTACCGCGAATTGGGGCGTGAGCAGGAAGCGACGCGCCACTTGAGCAATGGAATGGGCGGAAAAGTCCGCTACTTGCCCGATTCGCTGTCGAAACGGATGGAGCAGTACACCGTAAACCTCAAAGCGCGAACGACCCATGCCGCCAACCGAATGGTGGCCGGGGGATCTGAACCGGCTGCCGAGACCTTTGAAGAAGTTTTGCGGGCCGATCCAGAGAATGTGACGGTCATGAACAATCTCGCTGGAACTTATGTTCGACTAAATCGCATCGAAGAGGCGGAGAAACTGTTGAAACGGGCCTTGAAGTTGGAACCAGACAAGTACTCGACGCACGTCAACATGGCCAACATCGCAGTCATGAAAGGACAATTGGACGAGGCGCTTGCTTTCGCGGACACGGCGGTTGAGTTGGCGCCTCGAAATGGCCTGACGCACCGCGCGCGGGCATCCGTCCTGTTTCGATTGGGGCGGCTGAAGGAGGCCTATCAAAGCGCCGAAACAGTCACGCGCTTGAATCCGAGTGACATCGGTGCCCACCAGCAGTGTGCTGATCTTGCCTTGCGGCTGAAGGATTTTGAGTTGGCTATCCGCCACTTCGGTCACACGTTGGAACACGACCCCAAGCAAGTCGACGCGCTGGTAGGACTAGCCAGAGCGCATTGGGCCCTTGGCCATACGAAACCCGCGCGCGACGCATTGACTCAAGCAGCCACGTTGGCCCCGAACGATCGGCGTGTCAAAACTTTGTTGGACAACATCGGCCTAAAATGAAACGTGTATAAGGATCTTCCAATTACGCTAGCATGCCGTCCCAGGTGCGCGCAACCGGTCGCCCCCACGGCGAATACCGAGAATTCATTAATGCACTGCTGCGATCCCATCCGTTCAAAACGAAGCATGGCTAGCGTGTCATTCTGAGCACCCACCACGGGATTCGTGGCAACGCCCATGATGAACGTAGGACAGGTTTTCAACCTGTCTGGACAGGATGAAATCCTGTCGTTTACACACAAGTTTTGACTCAGTATTTTGTCCCGAAGGGGCCGCAA
>CBDUAB010001134.1:0-1664 GCA_965365045.1 uncultured Planctomycetales bacterium | reverse complement strand
GAGCCGCGTCCGGTACTGTCGAAGCTGCTCAAGGAGCCATCCGGAATAGCTTCCTATCAGCATCAGTAATTTTCTATCAGCAAGATATTTGAACATCGCCTTGTCAGTCATTAGACTTATGACGTTCCATGTTCTCGATCACTTGAAAGGATAGCACTATGAGATGTTACCAAGTGACGTTGCTGTTTGTGTTTCTCGTGGTTGGCGTTCCCATTTTGAATGCCGCGACTTATCAAGAAGAGGTTCTGTCTGACAACCCATTTGTTTACTACGGCTTCAACGAACTTAACGGTAGCGTTGCGGCGGACTGGTCCGGAAATGGCCATGATGGCGTGTATGTGAACGTAGAGTTCGGCGCGGCGAGCGCCGATTATGCGCTTTTAACCGCCGCTCGTTTTGACGGCGCCTCGTCGCTGGTGGAAGTCCCTGCACTCGATTTTGAATCGGACCAGCTCACGATTGAAACGTGGCTCAACGTTGATTTCATCGTTGGCGGTTGCTGCACATCGGTTTTTTCGCCGACAGGCTGGCAACCGGGTTGGCTGCATTACAATCTTGGCGAACCGGGACGTGTCGAGTTTGCGTTGAATAGTGGCGGCCCGAACGATCGTTGGACTTTTGGCGATGCACTACCCCTTGAGGATTGGGCGCACGTCGTTTCCACGTACGACGCCGATGAAGCAGAGGCCCGTATTTGGATTAACGGTGAAGAAGTTGATTTTGACATTCCTACGTTCGACACTCCGCAGACGGTCACCTTGATCGTGGAAGCTCAGATCGGAGCTTGGCAGAACTCTCGGTTCTTGTCCGGAGCGATCGATGAGTTCGCGATTTATGACAGCGTGCTGTCCGAAGAGCGAATCGTTAAGCATTTCGCGTGTGGTTTGGGCGACTGCGGCGGCGTGGACGGCGATTTTGATGACAATGGCGCCGTCACGCTCGATGATCTTGACGCGTTGATGGGAGAGGTCGGAAGCGGTACCAACAATATCGCCTTTGATCTCACGAGCGACAACCTGGTTGACGATGCTGACCGTGACTCTTGGCTTGCCGAGGCCGCCACGACAAACGGTCTGAGCGCGCCGTACTTGCTCGGTGACGCGAATCTGGATCTCAGAGTTAACGCGGCCGACTTGAACGAGGTCGGTATCGCTTGGCTATCCGATAGCAATGAATGGAGTAAAGGAAACTTCACGGGCTCTGGTGTGAATGTCGCGGACCTCAATGTTCTGGCACTCAACTGGCAGGCTGTACACCCCGACGCCCCGTTTGGCGCTGACGCTGTGCCGGAACCAGCGGGCATGATTTTATTGTTGCTCGGCTTGTTGGGGATCGCCACAACTCGTCGATAACCTTTTCGCGGACCGCTTGTCGCCGCAGAGCGACGAATAAGTTTGTCCACAAGGCCTTTTTGTGATGGGCACGGATAGGCCTTTTCTTATTCTTCCGCTTGACCTGCGCCTGTAATTGCACGTGACTTTCCTACGATGCCTAGCGTAAGTCAAACGGCATTGAGTGGGCACTCTCGACACCATCGCCCACAGTTTCACTCAATACGAGATTTGGCCGGCTCGGCTCTAACGGGCTACTTCAGCCCGGTCTTCTGGCTGAGTCTTGGCCAATTACGACGTGCTTCAACTGATTTTTTCCCACTTTTTAGGCGA
>CBDUAB010001133.1:0-1679 GCA_965365045.1 uncultured Planctomycetales bacterium | reverse complement strand
CCTCAAGACTGTTTTTGGTTCGTTAGCCCGATCTAACGTAGTAACGCGTCCACCAAGGCCATCGTACGGGCGTTGCCGGTAAGCATGTCGAAGCAGACCACGATCGCAGAGAACCGGTCGCTTTGAAAGCGAGGTTGCTCCGACTTGCCAGACACCTCCGGTGCGGCATAGGCCTTGACTGCCCCGCCCCCGGGCTGCCGAAGTGCGGTAGGCTCGACGTTCCAGACACTCACGAAATCGATCGGCACCAGACGCTTGGTCTGGTGGCAAAGAATCAGGACCTTCCGCCACCAGGTATGTCGGAGGTTGGAAGTGCCCGAGTTGCTCGGCCACCAGCAATGTCGGTCCGCCAACCCGCATCCAGTCGTGGACAGGTAAGCGCTGGCGTTGAACTGTACGGTTCCTCCACGCTTTGTCATTGCCGATCTCCCAGACCAACGGAACGCGCACCGTCCGGTGTACGTGCTAGAAAACCGCCAGCTTTCTTTCAGTTCCAGATTAGCCTGGCCGCCATCTGGGTTAAGTCTTTTCGCGATAGACACTTGCGGTCGATTAGCTGGACCAGTCGCATGGCCAAATTTACACCAAAGCGACCGGCCACCACGCCGGCTATCTATTTTCAGGACTCGTTGCTCGTTTCCGTATAACAGATCGTGCGCTGTGAAGGTTCGGTTTTGCTGGAGTATTCTCTTCCGATTGCGAGCTTGTCAGGTCCTCCGATCAGCCAAATTCGGCGCTCAAGTTTCGATAAACATATGCCACTAACGAAGCAAGACTGAGCGGTATTACGTGCCTAAGTAACGACTTATTCCGTCAGATTCTCGACGTGATTTCAAAGCGTGATGGGATGTCCGCTGCGACAGAAATGTCAGACATGGTCCAAAGCTGTCGCGCGTCTTTGCGTGTGCTTCGCGGAATACGTGAGGATGCTTCCGACTTGGTTAAGACGCTGTGTCGCCGGCATTTTGTAGTGACCGATGATTGGACGCCTGGACCAATCCAACGCGACCGCAGCCATCACTCACGCTGCCGCAAAGGCCACGACTATTGGGGCTGGATCCAATCCTCTTGAACTACAATTTGGAACCAAAACTCTTCGCTTTGCCGCTTCAAGAAGGCGTGTCGCCGTTGCAGACAGATTTGGAAAAGCGGTTCACAAGTTTGTCAATTACTTTCTCAATTTCATGGAACGGCTGTTAGAAATACGCGCGATGGAAGTAATCCAATGGCCGATTCCCACGGCGTGTCGTTTTCGCTTTTTCGACATCGAATTCACACCCGAATACGGGCATTCCACGAAGATGTCATGCAACGAGACGGACGAGTTTAGACAGAGTTTCCGCCAGACAGATACCACGCTCACTCTACACGGACGGCAATAGCACTTGGCCAATGCACGACGCACGGAACTGTCAACTTACGCACATTCGATGTCGTCCCGAGTGCGGTCATTGTTTGACGACCCGACCGCAAATCCTTGCGTTTTTATCACGACTTGTGCTATGCACCGTCCCTGCTTCTCACCGCTCTCTACCTTCTCGATCTGAGTAAACCACGAGCACCTTGTTTGGCTGACGTTGCAACGGCGTGAACCGGACAAGGTATCTCGAAGACTCAGTTTTATGGAGGTTTTGTTATGGCCGTCATTGACAGGCAGGCGCCAGATTCGTTATTCAATT
>CBDUAB010001132.1:0-1680 GCA_965365045.1 uncultured Planctomycetales bacterium | reverse complement strand
AGTTGTCGACAACACCGCCGACGTTTTTGATTGCGCGAAAACTGCGTCGGTGGCGCACACCGCCTGTACTTGGCGAGATGCATTTTCCTGCGTCGGTGAAATCGACCGACACATCGAAACGGTGATTAGATTTCGCTCCGAAGGCGCGTCGGTCGCCCCCAATGCCGTTTCCATTTTGCTTATTAGGCGGCTTGGAAGTACGTATGGACTTTAGGTTTAAGGTCGTCTGGGAGCGGCAGGATAACGGGTGGTTTTGGTGGTTTGTGAGGCCGACGCCCGGGAAAGTCTGGCCTCCGCTCCTTGGCGCTGCGGCGACTACGAGTGTCGCGACGTGCTTTCGATAGTTGGACGCTATAGTCGGAACGGAATTTGTCGCCGGCAAACTCGGCGCGGATTATAAGCAAGACGCCGCGAGGGCTGCATTGAATCGGCTTCGCTGCCGACTTCGGCACTGGCATGGCCAACGCACCCTGGCAAAGAAGCAGCTGAATTGACAACATCGAAACCTCGGCCTCGCGATGTACAAGCCGAATAGTTCGCGACTCGAGTTTCACCTTCTTCAGAGTGCGTTTGTAGGTTCTGAAAAATCCTTCGCTTTCCCACCTCCAACGATAGAATTTTGAGGCCAACGAAATGCTCAGTCGATTCGGATCTTCGATATTCGTTAGTAACCAAACAGGGTGCTTTCGCTTGCGACTGGTCACGCGAATCAGGCGAGCCCGAATCGGCGGATCTTTTCTGCGACGATTTCTCACGGGCCAGTAATACACGATACCTTCCGTCCAAGTTTCTATCTCCTGACCATCTTCAGTGAACAGGGTCGCATTGCAAGACATGCGAATCAGGAACCAGACGTTGGCGTCGATCAAAGCACGCGTCACTTCGTAGCCAACGTATCCCGCGTCAGCCACAATCAAGGCCAGCTTTGGCAACAGCGGAATCATTTGCCTCAGATGCCTTCGTTCGCTCGATTTGGTGCCGCGACCGAATTGCCAACACCAAGGAATGCCCAACACTAAATGCACGATCGAGGTATTCCAAATCGAGGGAGCGTCAGACAAATTGCCCTCTCTCGTGACAGTACCGAGTCGTTGCTCAAGTTCTTCGCTGCGTGGACACTCCTGGCGAGTACCGTCACAACCGAGCGGGATGAAACCTTCGTACATCAAGCGATCCCCGAACACGAAATGAATACGAGTTCTTAAGGCGGACCCTAACGCGCGCAGCATGGGCATGGACACTTGCCGGAGCGCTTTTTCAAATCCAGAAAACGACTTGCCGGGTCGACGACGTTTGGGACAACACGCAACGTAAACACCTCTGGCGACTTCGAATTTCTCGGGCAAGCTATCACCGGCGCTCCATGCCATCAGCAGCATCACCCAGATCAAAGGATGGACATCCCATCGTGGTTTCTTTCGCTTGCGAGCAATTTGACTTCGGACTTGCTTAAAGACCTGCGGAGTGAGGAACTCACGCATCGATTGAGGTAGGTTTTTCGCCTGCGGGCGTAATCGCGTCCTTGCGCTCATCTGCCGCTCCTGCTGGTTTGCTGATTCCCAAAAAGCACGGCACAGAGTTCTACCTCAAGACGAAACTGTCTCTAACTCCAATCTGAAACAAAGGTTAACCGCCGGGCTAGCAGGTGATACAGAAACGGCATTGGGGGCGACCGACGCG
>CBDUAB010001131.1:0-1683 GCA_965365045.1 uncultured Planctomycetales bacterium | reverse complement strand
GGCGTCTGACCATCAAACCGATGACTCCCAAACCTAAGAGCACCAACGCGTTGGGTTCGGGTACGCTTGCCGCTGCGGCCAACGGAACGGATTCTTGCCAATTCACGGCCATGGCATTGAGGTCTGCCACATTAACGGCCGATTCCGTGTAGTTTCCATTGGTCCAGTTGTGATTGTCTGTTTGCCAAGAAAGCGCAAGTGCGTTGAGATCAGTGGAGTTGATATCACCGTCCAGATTGCTGTCGCCGACCAACAACGGTCCGGAAAAACCGTTGAACGGTCCGGCTTCGCCCAACCAACTGTCCCGGTCGTCGTCGTTGACAAGTCCATCATTAGTTAGGTCAAAACTGGCGTTGTTTGTGCCTGCCGCAACCTCCTGCATTAATGGGTCGATATCCAACGTGTCCAAAGCGCCGTCGTCGTTGAAATCGCCCGGAATACCAGGATCAGAAAAACAAATTCCCTGTTCAAGAAGCCAGTCGATCGAATTGTCAAACAAAAGCAATCCGATTTCGTTCAAGTTGCCGAAGTCATTGTCTTGGATTGGAAAGTTCACCATTCTCATTGGGGCTATTGTGTTGTCGGCCCATTCCGTGCCCGCCTCGAAAGCGGTGAAAACATTTCGCTCCGGAAATTCGGGATGCACGGCAATCGAAGCCACTTCTTCAACAATGTTCGCCGCAAAAGGCATGGCAATCATATCGCCGATCTCGATTGGGCCGTCCAAGCCCAACGACAGACAATGATCGGGATTCGTGATGACGATTTCATTCGCCCGAGCATCTGTACCGTTATTAGCATCACCACCAAGCTCAGTGATTGGGAAATTGCCGTCTTGAACGTGCAACAGTGCCTCTTCCCATTGCAAAATGGGGGTTGAAATAGTATGGAACTTGCCGCGCACCGAACCCGAACCCAGCGTTGCCGAAATGATCAACAAGTCAAACTGTTCTGCGAACGCACCGGTGGAATTATTGCCCGATTGATAAAAGACGTTGTCGCCCCTATCCAGCAGATGTTCCCACACGAATCCGTCGTGTGGCCACTGAGCGAAATCACTTCCGCCAGCGCCGTCATCATCACTTCCGCCAACAAAATAGATGTCTGCGCCCGAAGCCGCCGAAGTTATGAAGATCGCCGTTAGCAAGGTCACAACGAAGCCCGCGTTCTTTCTCGATAACATCTCACTTTCCCTTTCAATAATCGTCAATAAGCAATACGTGTAAAGCCTTCGAGTGACCTGAGGCGGTTCAGACTTGACCGCTCGGTCATTCTATGTCCGCAGTCTTGGTACAATTGTGAATACTAGGAATCTTAATCGCCAGCGTCCCGTCCCGCAACGATTTTCGACAAGCTTTTTTGAGTTCTTTTTCGTGATGGTTGACGCGTTGGCGAAGCGGGATCGAGCACGGATTGATCCGAGTAGTGATCGTTTACACTAAGTTGGCCGAAATTCATGGTTTTTGAGGTCTTGGACGTGCCAGTTAATTAATTAATCTGTGTCATGAGTGATGCTGTAAACTGTTACTCCATAAGGTAAAAAGTCATCCTGAGGGAGCGCAGCGAGTGAAGGACCTTCCAAACACGCGAGCATTGCTAGACCCGGTTGATCCGCCAAGCGATTTGGACGCTTCTGGTAGATCCTTCACTCGCTGCGCTCCCTCAGGATGACACAAAGTGGCG
>CBDUAB010001130.1:0-1704 GCA_965365045.1 uncultured Planctomycetales bacterium | reverse complement strand
CAGGAGTTTTTGCATGCGTTGGGCGTTCCCCACGTAATGAACTCGCGATCGCTCGATTTTGCCGACGAAATCCTCGAACTCACGGATCGTGAAGGCGTCGATATCGTTCTTAACTCGCTACCGGGCGACGCCATCGCCAAGAGCTTGTCAGTGTTGCGGGCGTACGGTCGCTTTCTGGAAATTGGCAAAACCGATATCTATCGCAATTCGATGATTGGTTTGGCACCATTCCAGGACAACCTGTCTTATTTTGCGATTGATCTGGACCGTATGTTGCGACAACGACCGGAATACATTCAAACGTTGTTCTCAGAAGTCATGCAGCATTTTGAAAGTGGTGATTACAGCGCATTGCCGCTCACTCGCTTCAGCGCCGATCAAACCGTCGATGCGTTTCGCTACATGGCGCAACGCAAAAACATCGGCAAAGTCGTGGTGGCCATGAACGACTGTTCGCAATCGGATAAAGCTGAGACACGCAAATCCGTCGAAATTGATAGCGAGGCTGCCTACCTAATTACGGGTGGGTTGGGGGCACTGGGTCTACGCGTCGCCCAATGGCTGGCCGATCAGGGCGCCAGAAACATCGTCTTGATGTCACGCAGCAAACCCGTTGGTGATGCGGCGGATCAATTGACGACTTGGAACGCAGAGGGGATTCGAGCCGTCGCCGTGCAGGGTGATGTTGCCGACAGCCACTCGTTGGCCGATGCTTTAAAGCAGATCCCTGGCGAGTTTCCATCGCTGCGTGGCATAATTCATGCGGCTGGCGTGCTCGCCGACGGAGTGATGTTCGATATGGATTTGGACCAGCTTGACAAACCGTTACGCCCCAAGGTCCAAGGGGCTTGGAACCTACACACCGCGACGATCGACCATCCGCTTGATTTCTTTGTGTTGTTCTCGTCCGTGGCTTGCGTGCTGGGTTCGCCGGGGCAAGCGAACTACGCGGCAGCCAACGCGTTCTTGGACTCCTTGGCGGCTCATCGCGAATCGCATGGCTTACCGGCACTCAGCATCAACTGGGGACCGTGGGCCGATTCGGGAATGGCGGCCGAAGCGGGCCGTGACGAGCAGTTGTCGGCCCGTGGTATGTCTTTGTTGCCCGCCGACAAGGCGCTGGAGGCGCTGGAGATGTTGATAAATGGCGACCAGTCCACTGTGGCCGTCATGTCGGTCAACTGGTCAAACTTGTTGCGGGCGTCCGGCGGGCGCGCGGTACCGCCATTGCTTAGCAAAATTGCGGCCAACATCGATGTCGGTGCAGGCGCCGACAGCGCCGAGGATCAAGCGTTTCGCGCCGAGCTCGCGACTGTTGACATTGAAAAACGCAAGGAAATACTGAACGGCTACTTCGGCACCCAACTCGCGGCGATCATGGGCCTGGAAGCGGAGGACATCGACGTGACACAGCCGCTGAATACGCTAGGGCTTGACTCGCTGATGGTTGTGGAGCTGAAGAACAAGATTGAAAACAAGCTGCGAATCACGCTACCGATGGCCTTGTTCATGAAAGAGCCGAGCGTCTCCGATCTGTCCGGCCACGTTGCCGGCACGTACGGCAACGGAGCGACTACGGACGCCAACAGTTCGTAACGGGCGCAATCGGTCGCCCGCGCGGCGAATATCGACGATTCATTAATGCACTGCTGCGATCCCATCCGTTCAAAATGAAGCATGGCTAGCGTGTCATTCTGAGGGAGC
>CBDUAB010001129.1:0-1714 GCA_965365045.1 uncultured Planctomycetales bacterium | reverse complement strand
CATTGATGTATGCGACGAATCCGTCGTCGTACTGCATAAACAGCGTGAGCTGATTGAAGCTAGAAAGATCTGTCACTTCGAACGGAATTCGCAAGTACACGGACGAATTGTTGCCAAACATGTCAGCTTGCACATCCGAGCTGATTGCGTCCGTATAACCGCCCGGTGTGTCGCCGCCACCGAATAAGGAAACGATGGTCGCAGCGGAGAGAGCCTCATCCCAGATGGCCGTATCATCTACTTTGCCGATGAGGTTGTGCGTCGATGCGTTTCCATTGCGCCCGATGTACAGATTCGACCCTAGTCCCGTGTAGTCGATTGCGTCCGTAGTCGCTAGTTCGGCCGATGACTTAACACCGTCAACCCAAATCTCCAGACCCGTACTGGTCTTTTGGGCCACGATATGGTGCCACCCGCCGTCGACGGGAACCGTTTCGGCGGCGATGGCCGGATCGGTCGTCACACTTATCCAACTATCGGCACCGCTGCTGTTGTCAAAAGCAAACTCGACAGACCCATCCGGATTCAGTCGCACACGGTAATGGTCACCTAGTGAAACGACGTCGCCGATGTTCGTATCCGTCTTTTCCACCCAAACGGCGATCGCCAACTCGTCGTTCGACTCAAGCTTGCCGAAGTTCGTCGCGCTAGAAGACATATTGACGTCATCGTTAGTCTTGGTCAGATTCACCGCCCGTCCGATCGGACTATCTTCTCGCGAGGAGCTCAAAGAAATCCCATTGATGTTGTTAGGACTCGAGTCGCCAGCAACAAAGCGGGCCGATTCGTCAAACGTCCAATGTGCTACGGGTGACAGGCTGTCGACAAACTCGCCGTAAAGCGCGATTTCCGTACCGCCTGTTTCATAGCCGATGGCCGTTGTCACATCCGTCCAACCACCGTCATCAAAGCTGGGCAAGTGCCAATCGTCTTCGAGAACCCCATCGGCGGGAACAAACACTGCCCCCGCAGCGCCGATGTCAACGAAATTGGTAACCACGGAGTCCGTGCCGAGACCGTAGGAAACGTCCACGACTTGTGGCGGGTACTCTGGCGAGAATTCTTGCACCACGGTCCCGTCAGGCGCAATCAGACCAAGATACTCGCCGCCGATGTTGAGACGGAAATCCGTGTGCAATTCACTTTCTGGATCGTCACGATCCTTGTTAGATGCGAAGACCGTCAGATAGCCGCCTGATTCCAGTTCGACAGCGGGAAATTGCCATTGGTTTGTGCCATCGGCCCTTTCGGTGAGAGCATAGCCGTCGAGGTTTATTGTCGACGTCCCCGAGTTAAAGATCTCGACCCAATCGCTGGAATCGCCATCTTCGTCTAACAACGTGGCGCTATTCGACGCCATGAACTCGCTAATAACCGGCATGCCGGTGAGCATTTGGCGTGGTTCGAGGGGCTCGATGTTGATCGTACGGCGTTTGTGCGATTTGTTTTTGATGCGATTGGATTTGCGAAACTTGCTAAGCATCCTTGGTCACCCTTTTGAATTGTTCGTTTTTTGAAGTTTGTGAGTTTGTAACCGTTACGGGTTCTTAGGCGAGCAGCAGATGAGAATTTACCTCCATCACGATACACCCTCCCGCTTTCGGGAGGGTCGGGCTCTCAGGCCCGGGGAGGGCCGATTTGCGCCACCGATTACGAACCGCCGCGGTTCGACAAGCCCCACCCGGCCGCTACCGCGTCCGACCTCCCCGCTCCG
>CBDUAB010001128.1:0-1715 GCA_965365045.1 uncultured Planctomycetales bacterium | reverse complement strand
GATCGGCTGGGCGGTGCTCGTCGTGCTGGCGATGTTTGGCGGCGGGATGATCCCGCTCATGTTTCTCGACGGCTGGATGCAGACCGCAAGCAACTTCAGCCCGGTCAAGTGGTCGATTCTGGCCATGGAAGGCGCGGTGTGGCGCGGCTTTGACTTTGGCCAAATGATGCGACCCTGCCTGATTCTGATCGGCATCGGTATCGTTGGGTTCTTTGCCGGCGCGCAGATCTTCCGGCGAGTTGACGCGAGTTAGGCCGGAAATGCTATTCGTCGGTTCCGGTCATTGGTCGACCGGACAGCTCGGCCGCCGTACGCACCAATTGCAAAAACTCCTCACGATAGCCGCTTTTGTCATCCCGCGCCGCAGCCGTTGCGATTTCCAGAACCGAAGCATAAGTGGCGTTGCCTTTATACTTCGAGTTTCGCAGGAGCATACCGAATGACGCAACCGAGGCGGCAAATTGGAAGTCCCGGTCGGCACTATTGAACGTCTGCTCCATATCTTTGAGCGGAAACGTCAGCAACGTGCTTGTGTCTCCATCAGGTTGTTTGTAACGCAGTTTGAGCGTCAACAGTTCGCCACTGTCGGCCGCAGTGGTTGCCCGCAGTGGCGTCTGATACTTCAGCTCATCTACCGCCGGTGCCACTGCGACACTTTCTCCGTTTCCTGCCGGCACGACTTCGTACAGCGCCGTCACCGTGTGCCCCGCACCGATCTCACCGGCGTCCTTCGTGTCGTCATTGAAATCCTGCGCGGCCAAGACTCGATTCTCGTAACCAATCAGCCGATACGCGGCGACTTTGGCCGGATTAAACTCGACCTGAATCTTCACGTCCTTGGCGATGGTCACCAGCGTCGCTGACATCTGCTCGACCAAGACTTTGCGCGCTTCCATATCCGTATCGACAAACGCATAATTGCCGTTCCCCTTATTGGAAATCTGTTCCAGCATCGAATCGTTATGGTTGCCCATGCCGAATCCGAGTACCGACAAGAACACCCCGCTCTTGGCATGTTGCTCGACGGTCCTCACCAGTTCGTCCGTGCCGGTCGTGCCGACGTTAAAATCACCGTCGGTACAGAGGATCACTCGATTCGTGCCGCCAGTGATAAAGTGATCCAAAGCCATTTGATAGGCCAATTGGATTCCGGCACCGCCGTTGGTGGACCCTCCGGCTTTTAAATGGTCTAGGGATTTGGTGATCGTTGCCTTTTGATCGCCCGTCGTCGAATCGAGCACCAACCCAGCGGCACCCGCGTACACCACGATGGCGACGCGATCGTTTTCCGAAAGCTGGTCGGCCAACATTTTCATGCCGCGTTTGAGTAGCGGCAGCTTGTTGGGCTTGTCCATCGATCCCGAAACGTCGAGCAAGAAAACCAAATTGCTCGCCGGCCGCTCCTCTTGTCGGATCTCTTTGCCCTTGATACCGATTCGCACCAAGCGATGCTTTGGATTCCAGGGACACGACGCCACCGCCTGGTGTGCCGCGAACGGTTGTTCCGTGTCGTTGGTTGGAGGCTCGTAGCTGTAGGGGAAGTAGTTGACTAACTCTTCGATGCGTACCGCGTCTGGCCTGGGCAACTGATGATTCTGGTTCAAGAACATGCGCATCTTGGAATAGGAGGCCGTGTCAACGTCGATCGAAAACGTGGACAACGGTGCATCGGTGACACGTAGAAACTCGTTCTCGACGATGACGTCGTATTTGTC
>CBDUAB010001127.1:0-1733 GCA_965365045.1 uncultured Planctomycetales bacterium | reverse complement strand
GCCCATACCCCGAAATCGAAGTTCCATCCGGGATACGCCACTTCGTGGGATTGGACCTTTTGTCGCTCAAGTGCATCCCACTCACGGAAAACGCTGTTGCCGCACGATTATGAAGCTCAATCCAATCGAACGATTCCTGATCGCCCGTGAAACTGTCGACGGGTGAAAGTCGCGTGCGCGTTAGAAGATTGTTCGCATTGGCCGCCATGAATTCGCTGATTTCGATGGGTGGAATGCCGACGTACAACTCGACGATTTGCTCCGTAGACAACTCACCGTCGGACGCTCCGTAGGCGAATTGATCAAAACCCGCGAAGTCAGTGTCAGGGGCATAGACGAATGTGCCATTGGCCTCCAACGTTAGCGTGCCATGCGTCGGTGTGGCGGCCAATGTGGCGGTAAGGTCCGCGTTGTCGACATCAAGGTCGTTGTGCAGCACTCCGATTTCGACACGTACCGTCAGCGATGTATTCGGCGCGACAAAGAAGCCATCACGCACAGGCTCGGGAGCGTCGTTGATGGCTCCGACTCGGATGAGTACGACGGCCGGAGAAGAGATTTGGTCGCCGTCGCTAACTTGATAGGTAAACTCATCGTCTCCAAAGTAATCACGGTCGGGTTGATACGCAAAAGCCCCGTTTGCGCTAAGCTCGACGGTTCCGTGTGATGGTTGGTTAACAAGCGATGCAGTGAGAGCATTGTTATCTGCGTCGACGTCATTGGCCAAAACGCCGGTCCCCGCTGGCATGTTCAGAACCGTATCTTCGCTAACTAGATACAAGTCGTCGCGCGCCTCCGGTACGGTATCCACAAGGAGGGTCACGTCGACCGTGTTTTGGTCGGCGACGGAGTCGTTTAACCGATACTCGAATGTGGCGACTCCCGTAAAACCGCCTGGGGCATAGTCGAAGGAGCCATCGCTGTGCAGCGTCAACGTACCGTCAGAAACATCTTGCGCGAGCAGAGCCGAAAGCGGCAATTCATCGATGTTGACGTCGTTCACTAGAATTCCTTGTTCTGCATCGACCGAAAAAAGTAAACCGGCGTCGACCAAATAGGAATCCGCCACGGCGACCGCGGGATCGTACATGGGCGAGACATATATGTCCGCGATTTGGTCATACAGACTACGGACTTCGACTTCCGACAAGGCACCATCAAAGATGCGAATGTCGGCAAGGTCTCCGTGGAAGGACGCGCCACCGCGGGACACCGCCCCGATCGTCATCATCGTTCTCGTTCGGCCGCTCAATCCACCATCGGACCGCGATTCCGCCAGGCCGTCGTCAACGTACAAAGAAATCGTTTCGCCGGCCCGCGTGTAAATGGCAACATGTGGCATGCCGTCATTCAGATTGCCGGCGCTGGAGTACTGCGTGATCGCTGGGCCGCCAAGTCCAGCTCCAATCTGTCCTTGTTCATTGAGTACCAGTCCCCAGGATGACGCCAAACCTCGGATGATAGTACCGTCCACAAGTCCTGTGTTATCAAACCATTGAGGCCCTGCGTTGAGTTCCTGATCCACGGTGGCAAACACAACGGCGATGGTAAAATCCTCGATTTCCGACATGGGGTTGGCATACATGCTGCGGGGGTCGTTGACCAGGATGTCGACTTTGCTGTGGGACCGGTCGAACTGCTCCATGACGTTCTTGGCGCTATCGGGCACACTCGCGTCCATCACCGCGCCGCTGGAACCCGAGGGCAGGGACGCCATCATCGCGTCTAGGAGC
>CBDUAB010001126.1:0-1735 GCA_965365045.1 uncultured Planctomycetales bacterium | reverse complement strand
GCCGGCATGCTGCTTGCAGCTCGCCAATTCGAGAATTTGGCGGGCGAAATCGCATCCTGAGGGCTACAGGCCAGTACCTTTCCAGCGCTGCTCAACTTGCAAGCCGATCACTTTGAGCGGCGTTGGCTCGTAGCACGGGGAAGTTACCGGCGTCCCCAACGCTGTAAACGCCCGTCATGCCATAAACCAGTGGGCACCTGTCGCCAGTTTGCCGATGTTGATCAGTTTCATTACGACCAAATACGAAAGTTGCATTTATGGAGACGATGGACTCTGCGAAACCTGAATTCACAGTAGAACCGACGGACGTTGACGAAGACCAGTTTGTTAGCATCTGGAACGTAGCAACTTCAACGATGTGCGGTGACGCAACTCGAACGAGATATCTCGCTAGCAAATTACTAGGATTTCTCTGTAAGCATCGGTGTGGATTTTTGGCGACAAGTACAACGGATGCAAAATATTTGGATGAGTGGTTCGAACGAGATAACTCCTTGCTATATAACTGGAATCCCGAAAGCGACAAAGTTGATGTAGTTGCGCAACACGTCCACGTCCCGTTTGATTTGTTCGTCAACTTCTTGCGAGAGCACAAGTTTCAAAGTGACAAGAAATACAGTCCTCGTCGTGCCGACCGAGTCGAATGGTTTACCAACGACTGGAATGTTGGCTAGAGATTTGCTGAGCCCGGAAGCACCGGCCAGCATTCATCAACTTCCAAACCAGCAGCGTAAAATTATGTCGTTTGCGCTCTGAGTTGTTCGCGATTAGCTTCGGGAGGACAAAGATGGCCCAAGAAAGTTTTGCGCCTGTGAAAGTTGGCGTTATCGGGCTTGGCCGTTTCGGGCGCCTGCATTCTTTGACGCTAGCCGGACTCGCGGAAGCTGAATTAGTTGCCTTGGTGGCACGCCGGCAGGAAAGCCTCGACGCAATGGCCCAAGAGCTTCCCGGCGTGCACGGTTGGACTAGTCTGACGCAAGCTATCGATGAGTCCGACGCTGAGGCCTGGGTTGTTGCCTGCACCACCGCGTCGCACGTGCCCGTGGCGAAGGTACTGCTCGAGAGCGGAAAAAACGTGCTCTTGGAAAAGCCCATCTCGGACAACCTGGACGAGGCCCAGAGCTTGGCTCCACTGGTGCTGCCTGACTCAAGAAATCTCATGATCGGACACATCGTCCTATTCAATAGTGAGTATCAGCAGTTGCGCGATGTTGCGGGTCAGCATGGACCGATCTCCTACATCAACTGCGTGCGCCATCGACCAGCCAGCATCGTCAAGGACTTCCCCGGCGAGAATCCACTGCACGCGGCGATGGTCCACGATCTCTATGCCACACAGGTTTTACTCGAACGCGCCGAACCAGATCATTTCAGCTCGCAATTTCATCGGACCGAAAGCGGCGACATCGACTTGGCTCTCGCGCAGCTCCAGTGGGACGGTGGCCCCGTCGCGTCATTCGCCGCCTCGTACTTGACTCCCTCCGGAATGCCGCCAAGAGGTTTCGACCGGACCGAAGTGTTCGGCGCAGGTTGGTCTGCGCGAATTTCGCCTAATCCAAGACCGATAGAAGTGTGGGACTCACAGGCCTCTTGGCCGTTGGCGCTGGAGGTACGCGCTGACCCTCCCAGCGGAATGATGGCCGAGGAGCTACGTTGCTTTTGTCGCGTCGTGCGTGGATTTCAGGCAATACCGATTGGTGCGACCTACGCGGATGCAATTCAAGTCCAGCAATGG
>CBDUAB010001125.1:0-1744 GCA_965365045.1 uncultured Planctomycetales bacterium | reverse complement strand
TATCGTTGCGGTTTGTCACTCAAGCCGCAACCGAGATGATCCGGAACAACAACTCGAAAGCGATCACGCCAGGCGGCCACAAGGTTGCGCCAGTAAAACGACCAAGTGGGGTTTCCATGCACCATCAGGAATGCTTCGTCGCCGGCACCTTCGTCCAGATAGTGCAAGCGATGCCCATCGATACTCGCATAGTGCGAGCAAAATGGATACAGGTGACGCCAATCGGCAGTCGTCATGGCGGAATAACCTCTTAAAAAAACAATCCATACAACACAGGCCAGCCGCCTGTGCTACGTGGTTACGCCACGAACGCCGCCTCACGCAATGACATCACGAACCGGATCGCCGGCAATCACTAGAGGCCGGTTATTGCGGTCGAAGACTTCGGCGTGAGGATCGATGCCGAGCAGGTGGTAAAGTGTTGCCGCAAGATCCGCGGGTCTGACGGGATCATCCCGCGGATACATGCCGTGCTCATCGGACGCGCCGTATACATATCCTTGTTTGGTTCCTCCACCGGCCATCAACACCGTATAACAGTGAGGCCAGTGGTCGCGGCTTTCATTTTTGTTGATTTTGGGCGTACGGCCAAACTCACCCATCCAGAGCACCAATGTTTCGTCAAGCATACCGCGCTGCTCGAGATCTTGTAGCAATGTCGGCAACGTCTGATTCGTGATGGGAAAATGGTATTTGTCGACAATTTTGTACATGCGCGAATCGTCAAAGCCGTGCGTGTCCCAACCGCCTTTGTCGACGCTGCGGCCGCCGATACTGTTGGAGAAGTAAACCGTTACGAACTTGACGCCTGATTCGACAAGCCGCCGCGCCAACAAACATCCTTGTCCATACGTCGTGCGACCGTAACTTTCGCGCACCGAATCTGGCTCGTCCGTCAAATTGAACGCGCGGCGCACCCGATCCGACGTCAACAGCGACAAAGCTCTTTCATAATAGGCATCCAACCCTTGCACGGACGCCGACAAGTCCATCAGCCGTGTTTGCCGATCGATTAGCTGTTGAATCTCGCGACGTCGTTGCACGCGTTCCAGCGGCAAATCACTTGGCAGACTCAACTCAGGCAATTTGAATCCCGGTTGGTTCGGATCGGTTTCAAAGAACAGCGGGTCGTGGGCTTTGCCCAAAAAGCTCGCATGTTGTCCCGGGGTAATCGAACCGTCACGAATTACGTGCGGATAAGCAACACATGTCGGCATACCATTTTGATTGGGAGCCAAACGATCCACAACGCTACCGTAGGCAGGATAAAGTTCGATGGAGTCACGTAGTCGTTGATCGTCCGTCGGTGGCTCCTGACCGGTCAACGCGACATAGCCGGCCGAGTTGTGGTTATTCATGGTGTGTGTCACGCTGCGGATCAAACTGACGCGATCCATCCACGGGGCAAGCGCCGGCAGATGTTCGTTGATTGGCAGACCGGGAACGCTGGTCGCGATTCCTTTGTGCGGACTGCGAATGTCGGCCGGCGCGTCGGGCTTCATATCAAACATATCGATATGGCTTGGCCCGCCCCATTGGAACAAGAAGATCACGGACTTGGTTCGCGGCCGTGGTCCGGCACTGTTTTCGGCAGCGGCACGCAGGAGCCCCGGCATGTTGAGGCCGAGTAAACCGAGCCCGCCGGCGCGAATCACGGCGCGACGAGTGATGGGGATAGGGATCGGTTTGTGGGGTTGTTTAGTCATGGGAGATACGGCGCTATGGTGGAAGGCGATGGTTAATG
>CBDUAB010001124.1:0-1745 GCA_965365045.1 uncultured Planctomycetales bacterium | reverse complement strand
GCTAATGCCGCCTCGACCGAAACAAGCTGTTCGCGCAACTCGTCCAGGCCATCGCGCTCGCGCTGTACGATATTCGCCGGTGCTCGATCCACAAAGCTCGCGTTGGACAGCTTTGCCTCCTTGCCATTGATAAGGCTAGTGAGTTTGTCTCGCTGCTTTTCATTTCGCGCGATCTCGGCGTCGACGTCAATGAAATCCTTGAGATCCACAAATACGTCCATACCGGACAGATTGACTTTGGCACTGGTCGGCGGTGCCGTTACGTCCGGTCCCCAGCCAACGTTGTTGGCACCGGCCATTGACTCAAAATAATTCCCCATCGGCTCGAGTAGCTCAACCGTTTCGGCGTCACAACGCACACTGAACTCGATCGATTGCTTGGGCGCGATTCCCTGACGACTGCGGATTTCCCGCAAGGCCCCCAGGACACTTTGAAAACGAGCAAAACGTGCTTCGATCTCGGTATCTTGTCGCGCTACATCAGGTTCCGGCCAAGCGGAAATCATTATCGACTCCGCCGGCGTGGCGAGTTCGCGCAAACCGCGCTGAGGAGCGATTTGACCCAGGAACTGCCAGACCTCTTCCGTGATAAACGGGATCATCGGATGAAGCAGGCGTAACAAGTTGTCTAAAGCAAAGGCCAACACGCGCTGGGCTGTCGCTTTTGAGCCGTCGTCGGCCAAGCGATCCTTGGCCATCTCGATGTAAAAACTGCAGAACTCATCCCAGGCGAAGTCGTACAGGCAACGTGCCGCGTCCGCGTAATGAAACTCCTCCAGATACGCCGTCGTTTGCTGCGTCACCGTTGCAAGACGGCTCAGTAGCCAGCGGTCTTCGATGGACAACTCGTTGTCCGCAACCTCTCCCGCGGTGTAACCTTGCAGATTCATCAAGGCGAATCGCGAAGCGTTCCATAGCTTGTTGGCAAAATTGCGAGCCAACTCAAACCGTTCACTGACCACCGCCCCGCGCGGCAACGCCATGTCCTCCGGATCGGCCGCCCATTGCGTCGAGAAATCCTTGTCGCATTTCGTGCACGTCACGCGCGGCAATGTGCGGATTTTCTTTGTTTGGTCCAGCAAAGCGCCACAGTGTGGGCATTCAAACTGCACCGGCATGCGAACGTCCTGTGTTTCCGTCGTCAGATGGGCAAGACCAAACCGCAATGCGTCGCTGCCGAATTTTTGAATCACGTCGATGGGGTCGACACCGTTCCCCTTGGACTTGGACATCGTCTCGCCGTAGCCGTCGAGTATCTTGGGATGGATGAATACATCGCGAAACGGTACGTCACCCATGTTGTTCAGACCCATCAAAACCATCCTCGCTACCCACAGCGTGATGATATCTCGGCTCGTAATCAGCGCGCTGGTGGGGTAGTAGTACGCCACTTCCGGCGTCTCTGCGGGCCAGCCGAGCGTCGAGTGCGGCCAGAGCGCCGAGCTAAACCATGTGTCGAGCACGTCTTCTTGGCGAACATATCCGAGCTGACTAATTGCTTGCTCGAGCTCCTCGTTCTCTTCATCAATGCAGACGTGGATCGTCGCCCAGAGGGAATCGGCGGCGGCCGTTTCGTTACCAGAATGCGTGCCGTGGTTTTCCACCGTGAAAGCGGCGCGATCAGCCTTCACGTCGGCATGATCATTGAGCTGCGCGACAAGTTTGTCACACGTGGCCTTATCCGAACAATTCTGCGACCAAATCGGTATCTGATGGCCCCACCAAAGTTGACGGCTGACGGGCCA
>CBDUAB010001123.1:0-1765 GCA_965365045.1 uncultured Planctomycetales bacterium | reverse complement strand
ATATCCCGATATTGGCAATCTTCTGCCTGCCATGGGTTATAGCCGAAAACAAGTCATCGAGCTTGAAGAAACTATTAATCAAACAGATTGTGACACTGTTATCATTGGCACCCCAATCGATTTAGGCAAAATAATCAGGTGAACTGACGAGCTTGAGGTCTTGATTCCCAAATAAGACCTTGACCAGGATGGCGATGGAAAGTGATCGAAACCAAGTCGGGAACATCGCACTCTCATTTCGTCGGCTGCACATAACATCGCGCCCGCGTAAATCGACGCGACTCACCGATTTCTTCGGTTGCCGTGTGCATCGAGATGTCGTACCAAGCGTCACCAATCAAATGCAAATCTCGCTCGGTCCATTCGTTTGAAAAATCCCCGTGCCATCCGTGCCGCTTGGCATGAGCTACCAGCCCATCAAGCAATTCCATCCGGCCAGTCCCATTCGTACTTTCCCAATTCAAATCCCACTGTCGCCAAGACCGCACATTTAAAGGCTTCTCGGCATGAGTCGGGAGCATCGCCGCCATCGGGAGTTTTCGTAACCGGACAAAATACCACAGGCGTGTAGCTCGTCGCACAACGGGCTGAAGTATCAACAAACAAACAAGCAATGGTCGACACCACGCTGGGGCTTCGCGCGGGAATTGCCGACCAGCCGCGTTCCGCACAGCGGCCACAACCGTGACAAACCACATTGCCACGCTGACCAACCACCAATGCGGAAACAAGAGTCCCACAATCAACAGTACCAACGCGACGCCATGCCATTCCAGCGATAGCGGCCACTGCCAACGGTGACTACTGTGGCCGTGATACCTCAGTTGAAACGGCGCGGTTCCAAACGGACCGTGATAGACAAGATCACGCATACCGAGCGCGCCATACTGACGGTCACCGTAGATAATTCCATGCCAAATCGAACGCCCAGCGGAATTGGATCGCCGTGGATGCTTCAATTGCAACATGGCTTCGGCGCGACCATAGCCACGTTGCTGCCGGAGAAACGCGGCAACCGTTTCCCGACGATGATGCCACACCATGGCACCGGCGGAAAATCCGATTTGGTGTCCAGCGTCCAAAATTCGCCAGAAGATGTCGACATCGTCTCCCGCTTGACGGAATTGCGGATCAAATCCACCAATTTC
This sequence comes from uncultured Planctomycetales bacterium, assembly GCA_965365045.1. GTDB lineage: Bacteria > Planctomycetota > Planctomycetia > Pirellulales > Pirellulaceae > CBDUAB01. The sequence continues at coordinate 617 of CBDUAB010001123.1, read as the reverse complement.
CAGCAGAACATCTCTGCGAAATGCCATATTGCAGCCAGGCACATGTTCCGCAAAATGATCGTCCAGCATGACGTGACTTGGGTTTCCAGGACAAAGTGCAACGCACTTCGCTGCCCAACCGTCAGAAGCAGGAGTGATGTTCGGGCCGCCAGCGGCTTCCACACTCACGTCTTCGAACGTGTGGGCGAGATGCAATAGCCAGTCGCCATCGGCAATGCAATCCGCGTCGGTGTACGCAATGATGTCTCCGCGTGCTCGTTCAGCACCGAGGTTGCGTGCTACGCTGAGTCCTTGATTTGTTTGGTAAACATATTGGACGTCCGGAAATCGTTTGGTGATCTCCACAGTGTTATCCGTCGAACCATCGTCAACGAGTATGATCTCGAGGTCCGGATAATTGAGATCGATTAGTGACTGCAAACATTTCTCAAGCGTTCGGCCGTCGTTGTAACAACAGACCACCACCGACGCCATGGGCAGCTCAGCATGCGATATGCACGGTGGAACCTGCCACGCTTCGGCCAACTGCGACGCGATTGGTTTGTCCGAACGATCTCTGCGCGTGACTCCAAACGCCCAATCTTCTACTTGATTGCCACCGGTAAACCAATCGTCGG
>CBDUAB010001122.1:0-1781 GCA_965365045.1 uncultured Planctomycetales bacterium | reverse complement strand
TAGTCATCACGCTCCCGCGTGATGCCAACGTGACGATCGAGTTACGGTCACGAAAAAAGTCCGTCGAATTGACGCTGCCTCAAATGTCACAATGCTCGTGCTGGTGGAATGATGATGGATCATTCGCTCGCGAGTCTCGTCACGCGGGAGCGTGACGACTACTTTGGACGATTTTTTCACAGCCACGGAGACAAGCTCACGTGGTGGCGAACGCAAACGACACGAGCACAACGGTTTAGGTTAGCTAGAGAACTCGAAAGTGACGCTTTCCAACTGGAATCCGTGTATTAGAATGATGGTTTTGATTACGACTGGATGGGAAGGGATTTTCTATGCACCAACGTTTTTACTCGATACTAGCGCCTTTATTCGCCTTAATCCTGAGCCCTTTGCTGCAATCTGCCGAAAAGGAACTACCGCTCAACCACACGCCGTCGCCGGGTGAGTACCAATCGCCCGACCAAACGGCCGCCAATATGAAGCTGCCTGACGGATTCCAAGTCCAAGTATTCGCCGGCGAGCCAGACGTTTACCAGCCAATCGGCTATTGCTTTGACGCCCGCGGGCGATTGTGGGTGCTGGAGAACTACTCGTATCCAGATTGGGCCGAGGAGGGACATGACCGCGTCGTCATCTTTACGGACAAAGACGGCGATGGTCGCTTCGACGAACGAAAACTTTTCTGGGACAAAGGCAATTTTGCCAGCGGTATTCAAGTCGGGTATGGCGGCGTCTGGATTGGGTCGCCGCCACATCTGCTGTTCATTCCTGATCGCGACGGCGACGATGTGCCCGACGGCGAGGCCGAAAAACTTCTGGACGGTTGGGGTCATCACGACACGCACGAAACAATTAACAGCTTTGTTTGGGGTCCCGACCAGTGGCTCTACGGCTGCCAAGGTGTGTTTACCCGCTCCAAAGTGGGCAAGCCTGGCTCGGCGGACGCGGAACGAATTCCAGTCAACGCCTGCATTTGGCGTTACCACCCGACGCGGCACGAGTTCGAAGTCTTCGCCGAAGGCGGTAGCAACCAATGGGGCGTCGATTTCAACGACCAAGGCCAAGCGTTCATGACTTGTTGTGTCATTCCCCATCTTTTCCATGTCGTGCAAGGTGGTCGCTACACTCGCCAAGCCGGCCAACACAATAGTCCGTTTATCTATGAAGATATCACAACTATCCGCACCCATAAGCATTTTGCGTCCGCGTTTGCCGGTGCCATGATCTACCTGGGCGATAACTTTCCCGCTGAGTATCGCAACCAGATTTTCATGAACAACATTCACGCCAACAAGATTCACGCCGACTGGCTTGCGCCAAAGGGTTCAAGCTACGTCGGCAGCTTTGGGCCTCATGACCGTTCGCCCGCGGATGGTGATCGCGGCACGGGCTTTATGAATAGTGGTGACAAGTGGTATCGCGGTCTTTGCCTGCGGACCGGTCCGGACGGCGGTGTGTTTGTCTGTGATTGGTACGACCGGCTTCCATGCCATCAAGTCCGTCCGCACGATCGCTCCAATGGGCGCATTTACAAGTTTACCTACGGTGACGCGAAGAGAATCACGGACATCGATTTACCGGCTTCCAGTGACGCGGAGCTGGTCGCGTTGCAGTTGCACGAGAACGATTGGTGGGTGCGGCACGCCCGACGTGTGTTGAGCGAACGAGCGGCGTCGGGCAAGGACATGACTGGTACGCAGGCGGCGCTCCGCAGTTTGCTTAGCGCGCAAACCGACGAAACACGACGTTTGCGCGCGCTGTGGGCGCTGCACACAACCGGC
>CBDUAB010001121.1:0-1785 GCA_965365045.1 uncultured Planctomycetales bacterium | reverse complement strand
CGTGTACTATTTCATGATGCGTCCGTCTTGGACTTCTCGGTGACAAATATGCTTGTTTAGGCTACTTGCAAGCCATTCGTCGTTGGCTAGAATTCGGTTTTCTCGGGAGAAACAGCCAAAACTGCCGGTTTGTCCGCTGCCGACACGAAGCAGTGGTCAATCTACCTCTATCGGGCTATTTCATTCGCCGCAAAGATATCGTGGGCAAGTCGCAATCTTATCCTTCCCCCCGCACCGCCGCACGATGTGATTCCTCGCGACTTACGCGATCAGCCCAGTAGATCGGTTCCGGCAAACGATGCTCGCCAATCGTCTCGCTCACCACGGCGGTTGCGGTCGCGACATCGACTCGGTGCCCCGGCGACACATGAAGCGGCTTTGAAGTACCGGCATGCGGTAGAATTGCCGTGCCTAAATGTTCTCCATCCAACTCAATCGGCATGGAATGTCCATACCCCAGATGTCGTACGTCGTATTGGCCGCAGAGCAGTTTCTTGGTGACGCCGATCGTGGCGATGCCGGCAATTACACCAAGCATGGTTGCAACGCCGCAACGACGAGGATGGAGTACCCCGCTTCCGTCCACCATCACGACATCGGACAACAGGCCTTCGTCGGACGCCAGATCCATTACATCCAACAATATTGGCAACTCGCGAAACGCCAGATAAGACGAGATATATGGGAACTCAACGGGGCGGCTGCAGGTAATTTGCCAAACAAGCTCACCGGTGGTGATGTCAACCAACGTGTAGGCAGCGGTCGCTAAATCGTGGCGGCCGTAGGACACGTCGACTCCTCCAACCCAACGAGGAAGCTTTCTGGGGATCGTCAACTTGACGGCGTCGCCAAGTTCGTTTTGCCAGTCGATAAGCTGCTGGAGTGGGTGCTCGGACTCAAACTCGTCGAACACAAATTCGTCAAGGTCCACCCGCTGATTTCTGATCGGCACGCCGTCGCGCTCGAGCAACAGAGCTTTGTCGCGAGTGTCACCGCTAACGTAAACTCCCAATGTACCGTCGACACGCACAACGCGATGGCACGGACAGTGATGATGATGTTGGTGGTGTCTCAGATACTCGCCCACCCAACGACTTGCCGCGATATCTCCGAGTGACTTTGCCAGACGACCGTAGGTCGTTACCAGGCCGGGTGGCACTTGAGACAATAATCGCCACAAAGCCGAACGCAGATCGGGTAGTTTTTCGACAAAATGTGAACTCTTATCCATGGCGATTTCACAGGTATGACGCTTGTGGTAACTTGCAGCCAGTGTTCAATGATAAACAGTGTCAAATCCGACTTGAAGGAACAACACCGTGGATGAATCGTTCATGCTTCGCGCGCTCGCCGAGGCGGCACTAGCGATCAGTGAAAATGAAGTACCGGTTGGAGCCGTGATCGTCCGGGAGGAACGGATCATTGCGTCCGCTCATAATCAACGCGAGCAACTTCGCGACCCAACGGCCCATGCGGAGATGATCGCCATTACCCAAGCCGCCGAAACTCTCGGAAGCTGGAGACTTAACAATTGCACGCTCTACGCAACGTTAGAACCTTGTCCAATGTGCGCCGGCGCGATTCTCCAAGCCCGTATTCCACGCATCGTATACGGCGCGAGCGACCCCAAAAGCGGCGCGATTGATTCGTTGTACCAAATGCTGAGGGACGCACGCCTAAATCACCGCGCCGAGACTGCAGGCGGCGTCTTGGCCGCTGAATGCAGCGATATGCTGACGCGTTTTTTTGAAGTGCAACGTCAACTGGGCAAAAAGTAACTGGGCA
>CBDUAB010001120.1:0-1787 GCA_965365045.1 uncultured Planctomycetales bacterium | reverse complement strand
GTTTGAAGTAGTGGTCTTTGGCAATCGAGCCGAGCTGCAACGAAGGCCTCCAACCACGCACCGCTTCATAGAAACGATTGGCAATCGGCATGTAAACGCTTGGGTTACGATTGGCCGTCGAGCCGAAGATTATGCCCTCTTCGCTGATGCCCAGGCCCCAAGTGTTGTTGTTGGTGGAGCGAATGAACTCGAGCTGCGAGCCGTCGGGCTTGAAACGAAAGAATCCTTGCCGGAAGGCCTGCTGTTTCGTGCCAGCCACGACCGGTTCGGAGTGGTTGTAGCCTTGCATGGCCCAGATCCAGTTATCCAGTCCATACTGAAAATTGCTGACGACGCCGTGCGTGTCCCCGGTACCCCAACCGGTAAACAGGACTTCACGTACGTCGGCGCGGTCGTCGCCATCGGTGTCTTTGAGATACAGCGTTTGTCTCGCATCTTGGACAATCGCGCCCCCTCGATGAAATGTAATGCTCGTGGGAATACTGAACTTGGAGGCAAAGACCGTAAACTTGTCAGCGCGGCCGTCGTCGTCGGTATCTTCACAGATGCGAATGCGGTCGCGACCCTGCCCGATTGGCTGCAGTTCATTTGGATAGTCGTACGTTTCTCCGACCCACAGTCGACCTCGTTCGTCCCACGCCATGCAGATTGGCTTACCTCCCAAATCCGGCTCGGACGCGAAGAGCTCCAGATGAAAGCCAACCGGCGTTCGCATATGTTTGAGCGATTCAGCCGGCGGCAGCGGTTTCTGCATCTTGGTTTGTAGCGGCTCTTGGGTTCCCCATTGAGCGTTTCGCGTGTAGATGGGAATCTTGGCACCCACTTCGACGAATTCAAATGGCTGCACGTCAGTACGCGGCTCGGTTAGCGCGGGAATCGGAAAAGGTCGATCCGCGAGATAAGCGGGAATGGAATCAAGTTTATCGCCAGCGGCCCAGCGAATACCGCGCTCGACTAGATTTTGAAAGCCCGGGTTGCTCCAGGTGCGATGGTCGTGTCCCCACGCCGTATAAAACACACGTCCCTTGCCATGCGTGCGGACCCAAGTCCACGGTTCGCGGCCTTCGCCATCGACACGGTATTCCAGGACCGTGCGGTCTTGCTCGTTGTGCAGATGATGAACATACGTCTCATCCCAGCTTTCAAATCCACCAAAGCGTTGCATGATGGGGTGATCGGTTGTGACTTGTTCGGCGCGAAAAGTCCCCGTGCCGTGGCGTTTGAATTGGGCACCCATCAAGGCGACCACTTCATCGGAGTTGCGAAAGCAATACGTTGCGCAGTGCAGTGGCACAAAACCTCCACCGCCGGCAACGTACGCGAGCAACGCCTGTTCCTCGTCAGGCTCGATCCGGTCGATGTTGGCATAAAGAAGTAGAGCGTCATACTGTGCGAGCTTCGACGCATTGAGGTCTCTGAGGGCGTCGGTATAGGTTAGCGTAATGCCGCGATCCGCCAGTACGGGAGCAAGCTGCACGAAGCGTTCGCGCGGCACATGATGTCCATGATCGCCGAGGAAGAGCACGTCGAGATCTTTGCCTGTGGCAAACGAATTTGCGGCGAGGACGATCGACAAGAAAAACAGGCGGCCGTTGTTTTGCATGGTTATTTCGAGTCCTTTGGCGTGGGATGTGAGATTTTAGCCAATCATTATGACGAAAAACACCGGCTCGTGCTGTGAAGGGCATTGGGCCATAAATGTAGGATGGATTGGCCCATCCGCATTCGACGAAGCGTTGGCCAGTTCGCGAACCACGGATGGGTAATCCGTCCCGGCGCAAGGACGG
>CBDUAB010001119.1:0-1796 GCA_965365045.1 uncultured Planctomycetales bacterium | reverse complement strand
CTGACGTTTTACGAAGACGAAGTCAAAGCGTTGCGTCGCTACCTCGACAATGGCGGCTTTTTGATGGTGGACGATTTTTGGGGCGACGACGAGTGGGACAACTTCTACTATGAAATCAAGCGCGTATTTCCACGCCGCGAGCCGGAAGAGCTCCCGCTGTCGCACAAGATTTTTCACTGCGTTTACGACTTAAAGGAAAAGCCGCAAGTGCCATCAATGGAGGTCGCTTTGTACGGCCGAGAACACGGCATCACTTGGGAGCGTCGCTACTCGGACACGAGCGTCCCGTATTACAAGGCAATCGAAGACGACGCCGGCCGCATCATGGTATTCATTTGTCACAATACGGATCTCGGCGACGGGTGGGAACGCGAAGGCGATTATAGATATTATTTTGACGAGTTCTCGGTCAAGAAAGCGTATCCAATGGGAATCAACATCGTGACGTATGCGATGACTCACTAACGCAAAGTGAAAACGTTGTCATTCTGAGGGAGCGGCGTTTCCAAATTGACTCACTAACGCAACAAAACGAGGATACCTTGAGCATTCAGATCGAAACTTACGAAGACGAAAAACAAGTCGTCGAGCAGATTCGCGCCGGTCGCGCGCAGATTGACCAAGAGCTTTCCAAGGTCATCGTCGGTCAAAAAGATGTGATCGAACAACTGCTTATCAGCCTGTTTGCCGGCGGCCATTGCCTGATCACTGGCGCACCGGGTTTGGCAAAGACACTCCTGGTGCAATCCATCGCTCAGGTCTTTCATCTGGAATTCCGCCGCATTCAATTCACTCCCGACCTGATGCCAGCGGATATCACGGGCACGGAAATCCTTGAGGATACGAGCGATGGACACCGTGCGCTGCAGTTCGTCAAAGGGCCCGTTTTCGCCAATGTCATTCTGGCGGACGAGATCAATCGAACACCGCCTAAGACACAAGCCGCGCTGCTCGAAGCGATGCAAGAGCACCAGGTAACCGCAGCCGGCCAAAGATACGTTTTGGACGAACCGTTCTTCGTTCTGGCCACGCAAAATCCAATTGAAATGGAGGGAACGTATCCGTTGCCCGAAGCCCAACTCGATCGCTTTATGTTCAATGTTTTTATCGACTACTTGCCGCCCAGCGATGAACTGGAAGTCGTCATGCGGACGACGTCGACGCGCCCCGAACCGATTGAAGCGCTATTTACCGGCGAGGATGTGTTGCGGTTCCACGAAGTTGTCCGTCGCGTGCCGATTGCCAAAGAAGTCGCCGCCTATGCCGTGCGTTTGGCCGGGGCAAGCCGACCGGGACAGCAGGGCGCGCCGGATTTTGTCAATGAGTGGATTAGCTGGGGCGCCGGTTTGCGCGCCGCACAGACCCTTGTGCTGGGTGCCAAGGCGCGGGCCCTCTTTTCGGGAAGGGCGCATGCGGCCATCGAAGACATTCAGGCGCTCGTGCATCCGACATTTCGTCATCGAATTCTGATCGGATACAAGGCCGAGGCCGAGGGAGTCACGGTTGACGATGTAATAGACAGGCTGTTAAAGGCAATTCCGACCATGGAAAAATAGCCGATGGCAGCCACGACAACCAGACACAGTGTTACAAAAAACAAGATGAGTTAACGTAGCGACTTGTTAAGGAATAACTCATCCGCTTGCCGATTGATGCGGCAAACCCCGATAGGAGTGATCCTGACTTGCCAAACGATTCTGACTTGCCAAACAATGTTGTACAAAAACCCCGAAGGGGTGAACCTATGTCAGCCCAGGGTGGAGCGAATGTGAGCCACAGCGAACATTCGCGCAACC
>CBDUAB010001118.1:0-1810 GCA_965365045.1 uncultured Planctomycetales bacterium | reverse complement strand
GCCGGCGATTCACCGTCCGCCAACTGCGCGACTGCAATCAATTTGACTCGATAACCTAATTCGCTGGCGAAACGCAAATCCGCCGGATCGAGTTTGTCAATTCCGACACGCGGGATGTCGCGCCAATGGACACGGGCGCCAAAGGCCAAATGGGCAAGGATTGCCAGCTTCTGGGCCGCATCCGTTCCATCAACGTCCATCGTCGGGTCCGCTTCGGCGTAACCCAAACGCTGCGCCGCGGCGACCGCCGCCCCGTAGTCGGCAGCATGTTCTTCCATTTGCGAGACGATGAAATTGCTCGTCCCGTTGAGGATGCCACGCAACGATGTGATTTGGTTGGCCGACAAGCATTGACTAATGTTGGTGATAATCGGCACGCCACCAGCAACGGACGCTTCGAAAGCGATCGAACGATCCAAATCTCGCGCCAGGTCAAACAGCTCCGGACCGTGCTCGGCCAACAGTGCTTTGTTGGCTGTAACCACATCTTTGCCGCTTTCCAGCAACTGACGCATAATCGTCCGCGCGGGCTCCAATCCACCGATCAACTGAGCTACAACCTTGATCTCGGGATCACCCGTTATGTCGCTCAATTGATCCGACAAAACTCCCTTAGGCAGATCGCAGTCGCGGACTTTGGTCTTTTCGCGAACCACAGCCTTTTCCAGCCACAGCGTTCGACCGGCGTGCAATCCCGTCCGGTCACCATGATCCAAAAGCAGTTTCGCCACGCCGGTACCGACGGTTCCTAAACCCACGATAGCGACTTTTGTCTTTTCCATGCAAATACTCAGTTGTAGCGGCAGGGGTAAACGTGCGGGGCGAAACGTGCCATCCTATTTTGTCAGTTGAGGCAGCGTCAACCGCGTGTGGCGATACCCGCCTGATGGAAGCCCGCTTCTTAATAACCGTTCACGATTTTGGAACGCGTGTTGTGAATGACTAATGTCTAAGGACTCAAGAATGCATGCAGCGCTTCAACCGCCGTTTCCGCTACAAATTGCTGACACCGCTGACGAAGCACCGGCCGATCCAACCACGGGTCCGCTTCGTCGCATTCGACGCGAGTGGCAAATACCTCTTGGCCGGCGGCGCGGGCTTGATAGATCGATACAAATGCGAATGGTCTGGAAACCCCCAATTCCGGCGCAGCTTCAGCGTAACCCGTCGTCGCAATTGCCAAGTCCGCCTGGAACAGCCGGCAACCTCCCCGCGCCATTTGCTGGCAAACGAGCGGTGAAACACAATCGGACGCCGCGGCCTCATCGTGATCGACACCGAGCTGACGCACTTTTTGTTCGAGGGTGTACGCCGTGATCCCGCCAACGAAAAACTCGGATGCGCCGGGCGTGCCACCAATTATCGCTTGGATGCGACCGATCGTCATGCTTTCCGCCACACAAAGCCGCCATCCTCGTGTGCGTAGAATATCGCCAATCTCCCGGACAGTCGTCATGAGTTGCATTCCTGTCACAGGGCCGCTTCAAGGCCACTGCGGTTGCGGACCGACCAAACGACGGGGTATGGTTGCCAATACAACGAGAGTTGATGATGACTTAGGAGGGCGGCATAAGTAACTGTCGTAGGACACTTAATGATGTGCCGGTCTTTAACAAACAAAATACGCTTAATGTGACCAGTAGACCAGCCAGCGTGTCGGAGCACCTATGAATACTGCGGCTCTAGATTTTTTGAAGAAGATTCTGGCAACGCCCAGCCCGTCCGGATACGAGCGGCCGGTCCAAGATATCGTGCGCAAATACGCGGCGGATTTCGCCGACGAAGTGACCACGGACGTGCATGGCAACGT
>CBDUAB010001117.1:0-1813 GCA_965365045.1 uncultured Planctomycetales bacterium | reverse complement strand
CACCACCACTCGACTGTCCAATATTTGCTCTCGGTGGCACCGATGACACACAAGTTACGCGTGCCAAGCTGCAGGGCTGGCAAAACATGACCAACCGCGCTTTTGGCGTGAGATTCTTTCCCGGCGGCCATTTCTATTTACGGGACCAGCCGCGAGCCGTCGTCCAAACGATCCTGTCTCGTCTGGCCGGTTTCCTCGATTGATACGAAATCAATTCGATCGTGCTGACATCGTTTGCCAGGCGTCACGCGGTAACGCGACAACTTGGCAGCTCTTTGAGATCCGCCGCTTTTCGAACTCGGCCTCCGGCCCGTTCGATGATGGTGATTGTCAGCCGATCTGAGCATTTTCTTGCACGATTCTTGGCGGTTTTCATGCTGGTTTGTCGCGATAACTTATGTGGCACGAAACTTGCTCAGAATCAAAAGCACTCGGGAAACAATTACGAAGGAGATTAGTGGCAATGTTACATGAAATAGAAATCGTCCGAGCCCTGGAAACGGAAAGACGGATGATGGAACGACAGCGACTATTAAAGGAACTATGGAGGTTGCAGAACCAATCGGATTCTGTGACAACGCAAAATCCAACTACACGGAGGAAGCCGGCCACATCGAGCGATTTCACCGTCTAAGCTGACAATCCGTCCACGAAAGAAACCAAGGAACGGGAAAGATACTCGGTAGCCGTAGCAGTGTTCAAAGAGTATTTGCTCACAGATGTGGTGGCGACTTGCAGCAAAGTCCATCGCCATGAATTCGCCGAAGAACGTAAGGCACGAGAGTGTGACACCCTGAGCGCCTTTGGTCTTGGAAACCTGTAGCGTTGGTGGATATTCAATAATCAGGGAGCCGTCACTTATAGGCTGGCGCGGGTACCAAAACTGAATTCCGCGAACCTGCGTCGCGGACTCGACAGTCAGGAACGGGGCCGATTCGTCTTCGATTGCAATTACGCTGCCGACAGGCTGCTGCTTCTCGGGGTGTCTCGTCCCGCGTCCCACTGGCCCGTGGACGCCAATCAATGAGACGTTACGTTTGAAGCAACCGTGTCATCAACCCTTCAGCCTACAAGCATATTGTTTGGACTTCCCCATGACATAGTGGGCGTTCCGAGAAGAGTGTAAGCTTTTCGTGAGGAGGTTCACGGAGATCGCCCTCACCCAAAGACTGATCCGGAAGCGTGAGCCAGCGCGGCTGCCAAAGATGCACATGATCGAAGTCATCCCCGAATGTGTCACGCAATTTGCTCAAAGCACCAATTAGCGTAACGATTTCGCTCTTGTCACGGAACCAGAAATTGACGTGCAGGTCCTGGACGCTTCCTGAGAATCTCGCGCCAGCTTTCACCACTGGTGAAACTGTTGCGACGTTTTGGACCCACTCAGTGCAGCCACGAAGTTCTGGCGGACACGGTGTCCGCAAGTAGGAAAGGGTTGCGGCGACTGGCTCGGGTACGGCTGAAGCGGCAAACGGAATGGACTCGCGCCAGTGGAGAGCTAACTCGTTCAAGTCACCGGCATTTACCACGCCGTTCGCGTTAAAGTCGTCGCGCAATTTCTGCCGATCGGCGGCATCCCGAAAGATCGCCTGTCGCGCGTTTCCATAAGACATCACATGGTAGATAGCGCCGGCGTACTCGATTCGCAATGGTCGGGCCATGAAGGCGTTCTACCCGTATTCCTCGTCCCTATCAACAAAAAACAAGTTCTGACCCCCGAGACGGCAGCCAGAGCGCCACCGGGCGGAGACGGCATGCAGGGTGCCGGTCGTTCGGACCGCGAGCCGAAGGAATTGACCTACGTCGACATGGA
>CBDUAB010001116.1:0-1823 GCA_965365045.1 uncultured Planctomycetales bacterium | reverse complement strand
CACCGTTAACATCGAACGACGGATCGTTCGTGCCGGCGATGATCTCCTTACCCAACAGATCGATGTCGACCGTGTTGCAGAGCCCGTCGCTGTCGAAGTCGCAGGGGTCGGAAACACCCGGCGCCACATCGGCCAGCGTGGTCCCGTACCGCAACTCGTCAAACGCAATTGCAAAAGGAAAATTCTCCGCGAGAGCAACATCGGTGCCAATCACAAACCGGAATCTGTCGCCCAATTGCAGCGTTCTAGCGGTTTCGCCAGGATCCTCATCGACCGCCTTCAAAACATGGTTCGCATCGAGCTCAGTCTCGGTGATGCCGTCGGCCTTGATGGCATCGTAGTTGGCCTCACTGAGCGCCCACATCGATCCGGATCCGCTTCCATCCGTCGTGCCGAGATTGGCGAACTTGGCAATCATCAGGTAGACGTTTTGATCCTGCACCGAGGCATCCTCAGCAATGTCACCGAATGTATTGTCATAGCGGGTCCTGATGCCATGCGAGTCGGGAGCCTTGGGATCCAGGGCGAACTGAAACCCCTCATTGTCGCGGATTTCCGCCCACCGGCTGCCGTTGCCATTCTCGTCGTCAAGGCGTTGGTACAAGTAGCTGGCCCACAAGTCGCCGGACTCCAGCGTCACGTCGACGTTCCGTGTGGGGCGTGCGAAAGTGGTTCCGTTGTCGGGGGGCTGAGTTGTCGAAAGCAATCCCATTCCGACGTGGTTACCAAAGGTCGGGTAATTGCTGAATGGCAAGCTACCCGGCATGACCTCGATATAACCGTCGGTTTCTCCCTCGATGAAAGTATCCCACTCGGACAGCCAACCGACGCCGCCGTCCGCCCCGGCCAAAGAATCGTCACCCAGCTCCTCGGCGGCTGGGTAATCGAACGGCTCCACGATGAGCAAATCCGCCCAGCCCGTCGGGCCAATGGATAAACAAACAAGCCCAGCCAAAAACAGTATGCGTAGCCCCGCGGATCGATTTGTGCGACGATCTGCCATGGAACCCATTTTCGCCTCTAATGACCGTCTGTCGTAAATATCCAACCAACTGAAAAAATAGTGGTTTCAATCGCCAGCACGCCTTGGAGCCTAGTTGGCAGGCCTTCGCTTGTCAACGACGTTTGATCGCACTGTGACCCAGCGCGAGAAACGAAAAGATGGGGTTCGAATTGGTGAACCCAAGAGGCGCGAAATGAAGAAAGAATACGATCTCTCGAAGATGAAAAGCCGGCGGAATCCGTATGCGAATTGCCTGAAGAAACAAGTCACAATTCGGATGGACACGGATATCATCGACTACTTCAAAGCCATGGCGGAAGAAATCGGCATTCCCTACCAGCATCTCATCAATCTCTATCTCCGCGATTGCGTCCAACACGAGCGGAAACCGCGGCTGACCTGGCGCCGTTAGAACCAACGTCTGCCAGACGACCGCGGTATGCCGACAACAGGTCACACAAAGGACAATGAGGTTACGTTCATCGCGGAAAGCGAGGACGGCATCCATTGGGAAAAGCCGCTACTGGGACTCCACGAAATTCGTTTCGGTTGGTTGAATGATCGCTCGACTTCGGAGAGCCATCGTTGTTTGCTCTTTGCTCACGTAAAGCAAACGGCCGTCGGACGGCTGAATCGGGCCGTGCGGACTATTGACCAGCGGATGCTCGTATGTCTCAGTAGACAATTCTTCCTCATTCGTTGCGAAACCCAATTTGTTTCATTGGGCGCTTCGGTTGATCGGACCGAACGCAGTTGACGCGCGCGAGCGCGAGTAGCCAAACTTTGTCGGCGCACGCCGCCGAACACACTTGATGCTGCC
>CBDUAB010001115.1:0-1828 GCA_965365045.1 uncultured Planctomycetales bacterium | reverse complement strand
CACCTCCGTCGACCGTTTGGCTCGTGCTGCCAAAGAGCTTGGCGATGCCAAAGTCAGTCAGCCGTATTTGATCGCCCTGGTCCAAGATAAGGTTTGCCGGCTTGATATCGCGATGTATCACGCCGTGATCATGTGCGTGTTTCAATGCACCGCACACGTCAATGCCGATTCGAATGACCTCGCGCCAATTAAAACGTCGCCCCGCCGCGAGTTCTTCTTGAAGACTTGATCCGCGCACCAATTCCATTGCGTAGAACAATTGGCCATCCTGCTCGCCGAATCCGTACAGCTCGACGATGCGTGAATGACGCAGTTTCTCCAGCGACTTGATTTCGGAGTCGAAACGATCTCGAAAGCTATCATTGGGCAATAACGACGGAGAAAGCACTTTGACGGCAACTTCTTTGCCCGTTCCTTCCTGGACACCGCGATAGACCGTTCCCATCCCTCCGCTTCCGAGCACTTCTTGGATTTCGTACGGTCCGAGCTTTCGTAGGGCCATCGTACAAAACCTCAGATTTCAACCGGCCGTAGCATACACTCTCAACATACCATCGCACGATTGGCGCATACAGGGTGAAAGAGCATTTTCAAATATCTAAGCACCCCGTTTACTCGATTCGTTTGCCCCCAATCGTCTGCCAACCTACTAACTGGAAAAGGGATTGGCTACGAGGACCGCGTCTGGTCGTGAGCCGAGTCACGGTGACTTCGGCGGGAACCTGAATTGCCGCCGGCGCCCAGGACCTGCTTAGTGTGCGGCGCGATGCGAGTACCCGGCGATGCTTGAACCTGTTTTTTTTGGCGCGAGAAGACACGCCCGAATGGACCGGCCAAAATTGCGGGGAGAAAAATCAGGTCTCCCAATAATGCCGCGGTCATGAGCGTCAGCATTAAGATCCCGAACCGTTGCGTGGGCGTGAACGTGCTGAGAGCGAAAACGGACAGCCCCAATCCGGCAATCAGCGTGGTTTGTGTCATCGCCGTGGCGCAGCGTTTATATGCGAGCATGATCGCACCGCGCCGTTCGAGGCCGTCGTCAAGCCCGCGCCGGAACCAAGTCAAGAAGTGAATGGTATCGTCGACGGCGACGCCCATGGCTACGCTGGCCGTCATCATCGTGCCAATGTCGACGATGATCTTCATCCAGCCCATGCAGCCGAAAACGACGACAATTGGAAATACGTTGGGAATCATCGACATCATGCCGGCGCTTGGACTGCGCAGCAAGAAGATCATCACGAGGCTGATTGCCAAGAAAGCCCAGCCCGTACTTTCAATCAAGCTTTTTAGCAGCGTACGTTGGGCCTTGTAAACAACCGGTATCAATCCGGTATAGGCGGTGGAGATCGCTGCGTTGTTCGTCCTGGCAATCGGTTCTCCCGACTGGGGATCAAAGTCAAAGCCGTCAGCCACCACGAGCGCCGCCGGATCAACATGTTTCAACAATTCCGTATAGCGCTGGTCGGGGCGGACCAATACGACACAGTCGTAACTATCAATCCGCTCCGACAAGTCGGCGGGCAATTCAAAACGCGGATCATGCCAGTCGCGCACCTTGAGTGCGGCGTTGCGCAACAGCGGCTGCAGCGTATGCGAATAAATGGCCCACTGTTGAGTGGTGGTTTCCTGCTGTTTCGAATCCTCGGCGGCGACTCCGTCGGCTTCTTCGACTCGTTGTTTTGCAATTCGTGACGATCCGAAGGGAACGCCCAGAAGCAGTACTTTCGCGCCGCGGAAGCCGCCCTCTTCGCTGCGCGAATCAATCAGTCGCAGTACTTCTTCACGACAGCGATACGCGGCCATTACCGGCTCGACGGACGATTTG
>CBDUAB010001114.1:0-1841 GCA_965365045.1 uncultured Planctomycetales bacterium | reverse complement strand
AAATCCCGTAGTCTAGCAGCGTTTCAGAGGAAGTCGAGGGGAACATCGTCAATCCACTGGCTTGCTGCAGGCGTAGGAACCCAACACTTCGAGTCGTTCGGTCTTTTTTTCAAGCGTGCCAAGGGCTTGCCTGACGCGCAGGTCCTTTTCATGTCCATGTAGCTCAACAAAAAACAGATACTCGTTGGGTTGCCCAACAAGCGGGAATGACTCAATCCACGTTAGGTTTAGGCGCTTGCGTTTAAACACACTCATCGCGTCAGCCAACGCACCGGGTTTGTGTGACAGTTGAAAAAGCATCGCCGTCTTGTCATTTCCAGTGCGCGCCGCCGACGAATCACCGATCACGGCGAAGCGAGTTATGTTGGTTTTATTGTCTTCGATGTGAGCCGCCAACACTTCCAAACCGTATTTGGCGCCAGCCTGGCGACTGGCAATGGCCGCGACATCCTTTTCGGCGGCGGCGCGTTCGGCCGCTACGGTTGTGCTCGTGGTAGCCACAAGCTCCGCGCTCGGCAGGTTCTTGGCCAACCAACCGCGACACTGCGATAACGCCTGAGGTTTGCTACAGACTTTCTTGATCTGGGAACGCGATCCTTGACCGAGCAAAGCGTGATGGATGCGCAGCTGCACTTCGCCCGAAATCTGCACGCGGACACGCGTGAACATATCAAGCGTATCCGTAATACGGCCGTCCGTGGAGTTTTCAAGCGGCACCAATCCGTAATCAACGTTTCCATGTTCGACCTCTTCGAAGACGGCGGCGATCGTTCCCACCGGGACCAAGTCGGCCGTTGATCCAAACTGTTCCGTGGCCGCCAAATAGCTATAGCTATATTCTGGACCAAGATATGCGACTTTGCGGGGCGCTACCAATTCTCGGCAACCAGTGACAATTTCGTGAAACACGGAGCGGACTGCATCGCTGGCCAACGGACCTTTGTTGATTCTGAGAAGGTCATCGAGCTGCGATAAGGTTTCGGCCGATTTCACATTGTTTCCGGCTTCCGTCTTGTTACCGGCGATCTCAGACAACTGCCGTTCGATCTGGGCACGCTCGTTGATCTTGGCCAGTATTTCCCGATCAACACGGTTGCGTGTTCGTTCAAGTTTGGCTGTCGACGGGCTGGCACTCGGCTTTGCCCTAGCTGGCGATTTCTTGCTCGTTTTTCGTTTTGCCATGACTACTCAATGTGAAAATGCTGTCATTTTGACCATACGTGACCAGCGGTTCTCAATCATGGTGTCAATTTGGCAGACGCTTCCGCGTTGGCACCCGAATGATGTTTTTTTGGTTTCGGAATCCGTGATATAAAGCTTTACAAATAAACACCTTAGGCGAATAGCTAACGAGTAATCCGGTCGGCTGGCACGACCTTTGCTTTTCCTAATGACTCGTGGTCGCACAACCCAATTCCCCGGATTGCGGTAGACAACAGATTTTTCGCGGCTCCGGGTCGGACACGCTCCTTGGAACAGAGCAGAAGCCGCTTGCTTGTGCGGTCGTAACACGGAACCCGGAGGCCCACAAGGGTCACCGGCTAACAAAGAAGGACATGTAATCACGTGTTACCAGCGGGCGAAGTTGTTTCGCCTAGGACACGTTGTAGCAAAAGGGAGAATCAAGGTATGGCTCAAGGCGAAAAGATCATCGGCATTGATCTGGGAACAACCAACTCAGTGGTCGCCGTTATGGAAGGTAGTGAACCGAAGGTCATTCCCAACCCAGAAGGCAACCGCCTAACTCCCAGCGTCGTTGCATTTACTGACAAAGGCGAGACGCTGGTCGGTGAGCCCGCCAAACGTCAAGCGGTCACGAACCCAGAGCGTACCGTTTATTC
>CBDUAB010001113.1:0-1847 GCA_965365045.1 uncultured Planctomycetales bacterium | reverse complement strand
CAGGGAAATCCGAAACTGGGACACCTGTCGATCACGGCCGCTGATGACGAGGGCGCCCCCTGTGAATTTGATTGCCGTTTTCCCAAACTGGCCAACATTCCGCCGGCAGGCCAACAAACAGTGACTGGCTACGTCTGCGTCGGACGTCGGCCGACAAGCCTTACCGTACGGTTGAAAACGCCTGAATCAGTAGTAACCGAGACGTGGCTACCGCGGGATGAACGCGTCATCGCCTCCACGCAACAGTGGGTACTGCTCATTGGCGCGACAGAGAATGTATTCGAGGTGGCCCGTTTGTTGGATCGTCGGCCAGGTGAAGAGGTGCGCGTTCTACATCTGAAGGACGTAGGCCAGCTACCGCGACATTGGTTCGGATTGCGTGCATTCGACCTCATCGTCTTTTGCGGCGGTCAGCCGACGGCGTGGCAGCAAGTGCAGCCAGTTCAGTGGGACGCGATCGATCGCTGGGCGAAACTCGGCGGACAACTTATGCTCTGTGTCGGCGAGAACGCCAACGAGCTTTTGGGTGCCGACGGGCCGGCGGCACGATTTGTGCCCGGCAATTTCGTCCGTCGCACCATCGTCTCGACGACGACGCACATCGAAGCGTTTGCTGGAGCCGCTGAGCGTCTTGACTTGATTCTGCAATCACTTCCTCCGCGATCCGGCGGGGCAGAGCAGGGCGGTTTGCCAATGGCGATGATTCATCAGCCGCGCGGCGAAGTTTCAGCCGCCGAACCAGTTGGTGACGAAAGCATTCCCATTATTATCCGCGATCTCTATGGGCTGGGCCAAGTTACTTTTGTCGCACTGGACCTTGATTCAGAAGCGCTCCGACGGTGGAGCGGCCGGACGCGTTTCATTCTCCGCTTACTCGACCTGACGATTAACAAACGCATCGAGCAGCAGATCGACGTACATCGCGGTCGAGTCTCCCATCTAGGATATTCCGATATCATGGGACAGCTACGCGCGGCACTGCAACAGTTTCCCGGCGTGCGGCTTGTGCCTTTCGTGATGATCGGCTGTTTCGCCACATTGTACGTGTTGCTGATCGGACCAGGCGATTATTTCTTATTGCGGAAACTCTCGATCAGCATGCAATGGTCGTGGTTGAGCTTTCCACTAATCGCGGTGGCCGTCTGCTGTCTTGCCATCTATCTGTCCAATCGCTGGAAAGGGAATCAGCCGCGCATCAACCAAGTTGATTTGGTTGATTGGGACGTCACGGCGAACGTCATTCGCGGCGCGAACTGGACACATTGCTTTAGTCCAAGTTCGATCGCTTTCGACGGCCAACTTTCTTTTACGGATGTCTTCGAACGGCTGCCGGCTCCAGACGGTTCGCTGTTGTCGTGGGACGGTTTGCCTGGACAAAGTTTCGGTGGGATGGACGGCCGCTCACCATTAAGCCCCTACTCGCGGCAATACAGTGTGTCGCTGACGTCCGATGAGGAAGGCCTGACGTCAAGGATCCGGGGTTTATTCATTCCCGTTGCCTCGAGCCGAGCGATACGGGCTGACTGGTGGTGCTTTGACACGAGCAAAGTCGATGTCAATTTGCAGCGGGCCGCGGGCGGCTATCTGCAAGGCGCCGTATCCAATCCGTTTGGCGCCGAGCTGCGCGAGTGCGTGCTGTTGTATAATCGTTGGTTCTACCGGCTTGGTCGTATTGCCGCCGACGCCACGGTCACGATCGAAACGCAATCGCCAGGTGCATTGAAGTCTCTGTTGGTTCGCCGTCGTGCGATCGATGAGGAAACTCGCACCATGGCCGCGTGGGATCAGCGCAGCTTTGACGTCCCGCGGATTATGGAAATGATTATGTTTCATGATGCGGCGGGCGG
>CBDUAB010001112.1:0-1857 GCA_965365045.1 uncultured Planctomycetales bacterium | reverse complement strand
GCAAAAAGTCGGCGTGCCTCGCTCTTAGCCTCTTCGATGTCGTCAAATGCACCTCTGGCGGTGCCTACCAAAACCGTATATTCAGCCAATTTCGCCTCCTGTAAAATCAAATGT
The DNA here is from genome assembly GCA_965365045.1 of uncultured Planctomycetales bacterium. Classification (GTDB taxonomy): domain Bacteria; phylum Planctomycetota; class Planctomycetia; order Pirellulales; family Pirellulaceae; genus CBDUAB01. Next base: position 1,743 of record CBDUAB010001112.1, on the reverse strand, counting down.
GCCCTGTCCCTCTCTTCCTTTCCATACTTCTGCAACTTGAGCGCAAGCCTCGTCATACATTTGCATTGGGTAGTGAGCGATGCAGTGCGGAGCATCAACAGTCGGATCAGGATCAGTTTTTTCGACAAGAATCCGCTTAACAGAAACCTGTTCTTTGATCGCAAGTTTCGCAAGCATCTGACCCATGGCCCAATTGTTCGCATTGGTACTTGGAACACCAACTTTGTGCGCTACGTGTCTGAAATTGAAATAACCCTTCATGCTCATCCGAAAAACCAAGATGCCAGCCCGAAAACTGCCAGCAACCACAAAAATGCGATGCAAAAAAACATGCCTGCGGGTTCGTTTTCGTCGTAATCGGTCTCGCGATCGAATTTGAGAATCTCCGCCGGTTCAGTGTCCTCTACTTTGTCATAGAGAAACATGCGCATGGCCGTTGCCGAACGACTAAAGATCACAAACTGGACGCCGTGATCATGGATCAACGCCCCGTAAGGAAGAACATGCGTGAACTGTAATTCTGGGTGGGGATAGGCCATCAACATAAAGGTTGTCCCGCGACGCGTTTCTTGTGCCATTGTGCCGCATCGGTCATGCGAGCAAAACAATACCACCAATTCGCGCCGTGGGGCAGTTCAACTGGGCTTTCAAGAGTAGAAAACTTCCTGCGCCGAAACGATTCCAACAGATTCTAATATCGTAACGAATCAAGGTGACTTTACCGGCACGACAAGGTTACCGCAAACGTCACAAGCCACACGTCGTTGCACCCATCATGGACCAGTGCGTGGACCATACGTACAATCCGGCATAGCTCGGTCATCCAAAAAACGGACGGCTACTGACTATTCATTCTAATCGCGATTCATTCCGCTCACGGTCAACAAAATGTCAAAGTTCACGTATAAAGATTCCGGAGTCGATCTGGAAAAGTATCAAGACGCGATGGCGCGGTTGCCACGCTTGGCACAACGCACGTTTTCACCGCGTGTGATTCGCAACGACGGCGGTTTCGCCGGACTTTTTCAGCTTGATTTTGCCAACAAACTGTTTGCTCGTAACTACCGAGACCCGGTATTGGTGTCTTGCACTGACGGTGTGGGAACGAAACTCAAGGTGGCGACGCTGGCCGACAAACATGATTCCGTCGGCATCGATCTGGTGGCGATGAGCATTAACGACGCAATCTGTTGCGGAGCCGAGCCGCTCTTCTTTCTCGATTACGTGGCCATGGCCGAAGACAACCCGGAGCGACTCGAGCAGATCGTCAAAGGTGTGAGCGACGGTTGCTGCCAAGCTGACTGTGCCTTATTGGGCGGCGAGACGGCGATCATGTCAGACCTTTACGCTCCGGGCGATTACGACTTGGCTGGCTTTTGTGTCGGTGTGGTCGAACGCGACAAGCTAATTGACGGCGCGGCTATCGTCGATGGCGACGTTTTGTTGGGAGTCGCCAGTTCGGGTTTGCACTCCAACGGGTTTAGCCTGGTGCGCAAAATCGTCTTCGAGGCCGCGTCATTATCCGTGGACGACCACGTTGACGAGCTTGGTTGCACGGTAGGTGAAGAGCTGCTGCGTCCAACACGAATCTACGCCCGTGCCCTCCGTGCGGTCTTCGCGCAATTCGGTGAAGCAGCACCCATCCACGGCGTCGCACACATCACGGGCGGCGGATTGGCGGAGAATCTCCAACGCATCTTGCCGGCGGGAATCAGCCCGGAGATCCAACCGGGCAGTTGGCCC
>CBDUAB010001111.1:0-1869 GCA_965365045.1 uncultured Planctomycetales bacterium | reverse complement strand
TTGGATCGCTGCCGGTATGCCTCATCAACCACAAACGGCTCGGCAATTGCAGCGTATTGTTGTCGATCCTAGTTCGGTGATCGTAGACGAAGGGGCGCCAAATGGTGACCGGCTGCAATTGCAGGTAACGGCGCATTTTGATGACGGGATGACACGCGACGTCACTGAAATGGCCGTTTACGAACCTGCGGACATGGGTGTCGAAGTAGGCCGCACTGGTGAAGTCGTGCGTCGCAAGTTTGGTCAGTCAACGGTCGTCGTACGTTATTTGAAGCAGCAGACTGCCGTGGAAGTCGCTTTTCTGAAGTCCGCGCCGGATTTTGTTTTTAACGCGCCCGCGACCAACAACGCGATTGACGTCGCCGTGTTTCAACATTTATTTCGCTTACGCATCAATCCCTCCCGTACGACGACCGACATCGAATTCGTGCGACGTGTGCATTTGGACGTGACGGGCCAATTGCCCACCGCGGAGGTCGCGCGACAGTTTGTTGCTGATGCGTCCACGGATAAACGTTCCCGCCTTGTCGATCAACTGCTGGCGAGTGACGGTTACGCGGATCACTGGGCGCGCAATTGGGCCGATTTGTTGCGTGTCGAAGAAAAAACGATGGATGCCGAAGGCGTGCGCGTATTTCATGCCTGGATTCGGGCCGCCATCGAGTCAGACACCCCGCAAGACCAGTTCGTGCGTGAGATTCTCGCTGCCCGCGGAAATACCTACAAACAGCCGCCTGCCAACTTTTATCGCGCGCTGCGCAAACCCGATCTGCGCGCCGAAGCGGTCGCACAAGTGTTCTTGGGGACACGATTGCAATGCGCCAAATGTCACGACCATCCATTCGAACAGTGGAGCCAAGACGACTATTACGATTTCGCGGCCCTGTTCGCTCCGATTCAGTACAAGGTGGTTGAGAACAAACGCCGTGACAAGTTTGATAAGAATCAGTTTATCGGCGAACAGGTCGTGTGGCTGGATGGCAATGCCACGCTCGAGCATCCACGTACGGGCCAAACGGCCGAAGCACGTTTTTTGGGTCGAGCAGATCCCACGAGTGAGCATGTCGACGCCCAATTGAAGGAATTCGCTCATTGGATGACCGCGGCAGACCATCCGCTGTTTGCCCGCGTACTCGTCAATCGTGTCTGGGCCGAGATGATTGGACGCGGCATCGTTGATCCAGTCGATGATTTTCGCATCACGAATCCACCTAGCAATCCCGAGCTGCTGGATGTCTTGTCAAAGGAGTTTATTCGCCACGGATTTCGGCTGCGACCGCTGATCCATTACATTGCCAATTCGCGCGTGTATCAACTTTCCAGCGACACGAACGAATCAAATGTCGACGACCAACGGAATTTCTCTCGCGCATACATCGCGAGATTGCCGGCCGAAGAACTTTTGGACGCGCTCAGTCAAGCAACCGAAGTGCCAACAGAGTTCGATGGATACCCGTTAGGCATGCGCGCTGGTCAGTTGCCGGGAATTAACAAGGAATACCGTCGTGAGGCACCTGTCGGGGGATTGAAATTCCTCAAATTGTTCGGCAAGCCGGAGCGAATAATGACATGCGCCTGTGAGCGGTCAAATGAAACGACACTCGGACAGGTCTTTGAGTTGACCAGCGGTGAGCTCTTGCAAGAAAAGCTTAGCGCGCCGCACAACTGCTTGACACGATTGCTCAGCAACCATTCTGAGGAAGATGCTAAGGACGCCGCTGTTTTGGACGAGCTTTACTGGACGACGCTCTCTCGCCCGCCGACGGAACAGGAGGCAGCGGCATTGCAAGCGTACGTTGCCAACAGCGAAGACCGCCGAGCGGCGTATGAAGATGTATTGTGGGGACTGCTTAATTCGAAGGAGTTTTT
>CBDUAB010001110.1:0-1872 GCA_965365045.1 uncultured Planctomycetales bacterium | reverse complement strand
CGCATCGCAGCGGGTCGGCATCGACGGCATCGCTCGGTGCCTCGATCGCGCGGACATAGTAGAGCGCGTCGCGTCGCGCGTCCGCGAACTCGTCGTCCGCGAAGACCACGCGGCAGCCGCCCGAACAACAGCATCTTGCTTGTCCACGTTGGCGGCACGCAAGCCACAAACAACCCGCCACGTGGCAAAAATAGGCCCCCTGCCCGCGGATGCATCACACCAATTGCCGTCGGGCCGCTGCGTCCTCCGCAAGTAATTGATCGCTCCGCGTGTTGCGCGACCGCGTCGCTGTTCCCAACGCGAGATGCTTTCGAGAACTACACCCGTGACGCTTGGCGAACTGGCATCGTTCGTTATAAGTCTTCCGCACCATGGCAGTCGATCGCCCGCGGCGCCGCGGTGGCATTTGCCAAAGCGACCCCAACCACCGTCAGAATTCTGAACGCTAACCAGCCATTGTCGCGCGCGGCGCGATGAGGCAGCCATACGATCAAGTAACGCCACTTGACGCCGTGCCAAATCGGGACTGCTTGCCCGCACGATCGCCACCATGGAATCTTCGGAAAGTGAAACGCGTGGTGGCGGATCCGTAAACTGTTCACGCAAAGCCAGCAGCACCAGCGCCGTCGTCTCGACGTCCACGAAATCGGCACTTCGACCTTGAACGGACCACCCGGCCAGTGCTGACCGTGTCACGTCACTTTCCAATGGCTGCTGGACCTCGCGGCATAACAGCCAATCCACGGACCGTTGTATTGCCACATCTTGCAGCGAGCAGTCGGCCGTCCCCAAGACACGACATGCCAATGCCGTATCTCGCACGTTTGTCTTGGCGACACCTAATTCACCCGGGTCACCATCGACCGGACTTAAGGAATTCAAGAACCTCAGACATGACCGCACCGAGTCGTCCGCCTCGCTTAGGCCACACGCCAATAACGCAAGTAAAGTCCAAATCGTGGCCGTCGCATCCCCTGCAAAACCGTGATTGTCGTCGAGGTTGTTCAGTAACCATCGCTTGGCGGCACGCACGGCTCGCTGTCGGTATCCGACGGCCGTTAGCTTGGCTGAGAGACCAAACAAGATGTGAAAGAATCGTTGCGGTACGGTCCATTTTGCCTTCTTGCGAGACTGTTTCGTCTTGGCACTTTTCCGTTTCCAAAGCTCGCCAAAATCATTGCAGCCGTCGGCGGGTATCCAAACCGGCCGCTGCGTCCAAACGATGCTTACGGCGGTCAACACGGCACGGCTCAAAGGATGAATCGACGCCCATGAGCCCGGTATCACCGCTGGCAACATACCAAACTCGGGAGGAATGGCGAGGCAGCTGGTATAGGGGACTTCGCCTAACAATGCCAAGTAGTACCGAATAAACGGGCCACAAGCTTCCACGCCGCCAAAGGCCAGAATCGCGTCTCGCGCGCGCTGCATATGTTCGGTTCGCTGGTCGTGCCCAGCCAACTTTAGGGCGACGTAGGCGAGGACGCTAACGTCAAGATCGAACGTCTCCCTCCACGAGCACCAACCACCGATTGGTAATTGCTTACTGGCAATAAAAGCTGCCGCCGAGCGTATCGCGGATTTATCGGCAGTGACCGTGGCCCCAGCGCTAAACTCGGCCGCCGGGCTAGAGGCCGGCACATTACCGGACTGATCCCGCGGATCGGAATCAGCCTCATCAGCACTCGCGGCACGTGATCGTTCGATGACCGACAACAAGATCACGAATTCGGCGGTTGTACGAACGGACGAGCGAACGACGCCTGACCAGGCCCCATTGAGAGATTGCTTGCCCAGCAAATGCTCGATAGAGTTCTCCATTGGCGTCGCGCTCGCGCTCAATGTGATGCCGAAAGTCTGGTAAAAGAATAA
>CBDUAB010001109.1:0-1874 GCA_965365045.1 uncultured Planctomycetales bacterium | reverse complement strand
AAACTCCGCCTCACTTGGTCTGCGGATACGTGGTTGTTGCTCCCGCCAGCGCCCGTCGGAATACCGTATACATGGGAGGCGTCTATCGCAAAGAAATGAACGACGGTTGGCTGAAGGCAATGAATGCGCCGTTTGCGATTGATGAAACGATGCAGAATCCTCCCGCATCGCCGCATTGGGATTGGCGCGAGATTCCTGACTTTCACAGCCGCATTTGCATTCCGATCTGCAACGTGGGCGGTTGGTTCGACATCTTTGCTCAGGGGACGATCGACAACTTTGTCGGCTTGCAAGCAAACGGGGCGGGATTGGCCGCGGGGAATCAAAAGCTGACCATGGGTCCCTACGCACATGGACAGCTCGACGGGCGGCTGAAGTTTCCCGATGGCCGTCGGGCAATATTCGGTATCGACCACCAATTACGCTGGTTCGATCGATGGCTGAAGGACATAGACAACGGAATCGATCGCGAGCCGCCGGTGCGTTACTACTTGATGGGAGACACGGAAGACTCCGCCGCGCCTGGCAATGAATGGCGCGACGCGAGTTCTTGGCCTCCGCCGCCGCGTCCCACGTCGTTTTTTCTTCAACCGGAAAAAGTCCTGACGACGATGATGCCAAAGAACACGAGTTCGTTGTCCTACGCCTACGATCCCAAGGACCCCGTGCCGACCGTTGGCGGGGCCAACTTGATTTCAGGTGGCAAAGGGCCGATGGACCAACGCCAAATCGAAGGGCGCCAAGACTACCTGCGCTTTCAGACCGAGGTGTTGGAAGCGCCGCTCGAAGTGGCTGGCCGAGTGACAGTAGATCTGTACGTCTCGTCTGATGCGCCGGACACCGACTTTGTTGCCAAGCTGGTGGATGTCTACCCCGATGGTTACGAAGCGCTTTTGACCGACGGCATTATTCGAGCCCGCTACCGTGAAGGCATCGATCGCGAAGTAATGTTGAAGCCGGACGAAGTTGTCCGCGTGCGAGTGGATCTGTGGTCGACGGCGATTGTCTTCAACAAAGGGCACCGCATCGCGTTGCACGTCACCAGCAGCAACGATCCCCGCTTTGATCCAAATCCGAATACCGGTCACCCACAACGTGCGGACAACGAGATGCAGGTCGCCAAAAACGTGATACACTTTAGCCCGCAACACCCTTCGCGATTGTTGCTGCCTGTCGTAACTCAATAGCCCGACGCGCAAGTTTTGAAGTTGCACAACGAAGCTCAATTCAGAAGCGTGGAGATCAGCGATGACGGTCGATACCAAGAAAGTCGCCCAGCGACGCGACGTTCATTACGATTCCTACGACGATGTGTTAGCCGACGCCGAGCGTTTGGCAAGTGGCGACGTTCTAACCGTGGGCAACTGGACGCTGGGACAGGTTTTCAAGCATCTTGCCCAAACGATGAACTCGTCCATCGACGGGACGGACATGAAGTTCCCCTGGCTTATGAAGAAAATCATTCTCTTGTTCATAAACAAAGAAAAGATGTTGAACGAAACACTTAGTCCTGGCTTTAAGATCCCCAAGAAGGGCGAAGCACAATTCAGTCCCGACCCGAGCGTTTCGACGGAGGAGGGTCTGGCATCGCTTCGCGCAGCGATCGAGCGATTACCGACGGAAACTTCACGAGCCGAACATCCGGCATTCGGTGAACTGACCCGCGAGGAATGGGACAAATTAAACCTGCGTCATGCCGAATTACACATGAGTTTCGCGGCGCTAGCGTAAGTGTTCGGACCGGTGATTCGTACGTGGAGCGAACAACAGAACCCGCCCTCACCCGAGTCGCGGCTTTTGAAGTTGCACGTTTTCAGCGTCCCGGGGGTGACTGCTGAAAAAGTGGGTCCCTTCTGCCGGAAGGGACCTCCGCC
>CBDUAB010001108.1:0-1880 GCA_965365045.1 uncultured Planctomycetales bacterium | reverse complement strand
GCAAGCGACAGCCCACGATCCGCGGCGTATCGATCGATGCTCGACTGGGTTCGCCGGGTCGCGCCGAGCGAGCTGCCGGTTCTCATTCGTGGAGAAACGGGCTCGGGAAAGGAGGGGGTAGCCCGCTCGATCCACCACCAGCAGCTTGAGGTCTTGCCGAATATCAATCGGCTTGCTGACGAAGGCCATGTTTGGACACGCGCTTACGCTCAAAGCACGCATTCCGACTACGCGGACGTCTGTTTAGTATCTTCGCTTTATCCGCTCCGCTCCCGCCGACATCACTTTTATCACCGCGACGATCCGTGGCCTCGAACGTTGCTCCACGATGTGTTGCATCAACATGGCTACGCAACCGCAATCATCTCGTCGCAGAATGAAGCATGGGGAGCGATGGATCAATTTCTGACGACTCAGGGGCTCGACTGGTTTTACCACCCGGAAACCAGCACTGCACCGTCCATTACCTCGCAGCGTGATCCGGGCTTCCGGCGCGAACAAATGGCGGGCACTCTGGTTGCCGGTAAGTTCGCGGACCGACATACGACAGACGTCGCCATCGGATGGATTAGCAGTCAAATTGCGGCCGGACGACCGTTTTACGTCAGCATGAATCTGCAGAGTTCGCACTTTCCCTATCTCATTCCGGATGGTTCGCCGAGATCGTTTCAGCCTTGTAAACTGGACGCCGACATCAAGTTCTCCAGCTATCCGCCGGAGAAGGCACCTATTGTGAGAAACGCGTACTACAACGCAATCCAGGAATGCGATCGCCAAGTTGGTCGCCTTGTCGAGCATCTGAAGCAGTTGGGTGTGTGGAACGAAACGATCCTGTTAGTGACTGGTGAAAACGGCGAATCATTTCATGAAAACGGCTGCGTGGGGCACGCCTGCGACGCCAAAGAGCCCGTCATCCACGTGGCCGCCGTGTTGAGCGCACCCGGGCTGATTGAGCCTAGCAAGGACGATTATCCTTTTGAACACGTTGACGTCGCGCCAACGATTCTTGATTTACTCGGTGTACCCGGTGGCCACCCGAACTTTCAGGGCAGCGACGCTTTGGCGGCGGAACGGACTCTGGCAAGCGAACGGCTGTTGTTTTTTCATGTCATCAGTCCTATTGCCAAGGGCGACGCAGTATCGCTGGCCGGGCGGTGGAAATACCTGACGAGTCAGGATCAACCGCAGGGAGTCTTGTTCGATCTCGCGTCCGATCCGAACGAGGCACACGACGCCAGCGAATCACATCCGCTCATCACCACGGTGCTGCGAGCGGCACTCAAAAAATGGCGACGCCAACAGCTGGCTTACTACCATTTTTCGATGTACTACGCGAGTCATTATCCGCCGCGGCCGCCCAAGCTGGGAGACGTATGCATTGAATTGGGCATCTCGGTGGAGGAAGTCCTGGCGGCGGTGGAATTCCAGTAGCTCACGTGTACCCGGAAGAGCAAAGGAAGCATTCTGGTTGTCTCAGTGACGAGTTGCTCACTGCGTGTTAAAATCGCGGCCGCGGATAGAACACGTCGACGGTGGAAGGCTGGCTTTTGAGGTCGTTAGGCTGCTTCCAAATCTGTCAGTGATGCCAATTGGCCAGGATTTTCAACCAGGACCACTGTCAAATAGGTTCGGTGCTTTCATGAGCCAAACGGGTCCGATCGACAACAACGAGCGTATGCGGACAGCGTTGTTCGGCATTTCAGGGGCTGCGATTGCAATTCTGCTATTTGTGTCGCTCGTAATCATCAAGCCAGCGATGCCCGACCGGATCGTTTTGCTCACGGGTCCGGACAATAGCGCCTACCATGATCTTGGCAAGCGCTACGCCGAAGATCTGCGAAGCCGCGGGCTTGAAGTGCAGGTGATTGTTACCGAAGGTG
>CBDUAB010001107.1:0-1880 GCA_965365045.1 uncultured Planctomycetales bacterium | reverse complement strand
GCATGCGCGTCGATTTGCCGGGCATGCGTGTCAAACCCATCCAAGGCAACGTAGTAGATCCGTGTCGATAGTCCCGCGTCAACCAATTGAGCCACGCTGCGCAAGTTGCGGCCAAGTTCCGAGTCAGGATAAGTCTGATTGGAAGCATAGTCACGGCTGGCTTCGGCCACGCGGCGGCTGGCTTCCAGCGCCGACACCGTACTCGTCTGCACAAAATTCAACAGATCATTTGCGCCGCGCCGCCCTTCGCCGGTAAGTTGCTCAATGGATTTCGACAACTCTTCATCGCCGTCAACCTGCAAACGAAAACCTTCCAAGGATCGTACACTGGGCACACGCACGTGACGGGCAGCCAAAGCGAACGGTTGCTTTTCGCTGCCCAGGTGCATCGCCGCAACGTCTCCTCCCAGCTGACTTTGTGCCAAGTCCAGATAGCGGCCGAGCCAACCGTCGACACGTCGCTCTGTTTTGCGCTGGCATGTGTGCCAAATGTCCATCGATTCGAAATGGGAACGGTTTGGATTTGGATACCCTACGCCCTGTACTACCGCCAGCTTGTTATCCTCCAATAAGTCCGCGAGGCCACGCAACGATGGGTGAAATCCAATTCCATCGGCAACCGTCAAAGCTGCATCCTTGCCGATTGCCAAAGTCGGCCGACTTTGCCGGTACTCCGGATCGCCAAATGGTACGACCGTGTTCAGACCATCGTTACCACCTGACAATTGAACAACGACCAAGACGGTTTCGCGATCCGACGGGTCAGCACCACGAGCGGCCCGTAACCAAAACTCCGGATAAACCGAACCAAAGGACACAACCGCCGTCGAGCCCAGTGTGCGGGCCAGAAACTCGCGCCGTGTTTTGTTCATTGGTTTTCCCTTTCCCAGTGAATGCACTCATTTTCAGCCGATGTGAAACTCCGGCAACGTGCTCATGGCGTGAATCAACCTTGAGAAGCGTTCGTTTGGCTCACCGCTGTTGCTACTGGCGAGATCAACGAGCCCGGCACGAACTTTGTTGGGCAGCGGTACGGCCAAGAACGTTTCCCCAAGCCAATCGACGAGCGTCTCCGGCGTATCAATCTTAAGTTCTGCGAGTAGTTCGTTTAGATCGCCACCGCTAAATCGGCTATTCTCGTGCACGAGCACGTCTCGTATCAGATTCGCTCGTCCTAGCAGTGTCGATGAATTGATCCATGTACGGCCACCGTCCCAACCTTTGACATTCGGTGGATAGAGAACACCGTGTCCAAGTTGATTTAGCCTATCGGCCAATCGATTCGTATCGGTGGTCGCGTCGAAAGTTCGCAGCATACCAATGGCCATCTCGATCGGCGAACGCACTTTACGACCAACGGCGTGCTCGGAAAAAAACAAGTTGCTCGTCAGAATCCGCTGCACGACCGGCGCAATTTGCAGGTCATTGTCACGAAACTGCTGAGCCAGCGGTTGTATCAGCTCGTCTGTCGGATATGGCTCGTCCATGACGAAAAAACGAACCAACTTGCGCGCGATGAAGACCGCCGCCGCGGGTTGCCGCAAGACAATGCGCACACCATCCTCGCCCGTGAACTTGCCGGTATTCCCCAGTATGGTCTTGGTCCCAAAGTCATGTTGGTAGCGGTTGAAGCGAAACCTCTTGCGCTTGATTTCCCACCCCGTGAAACACCGCGCCAGCTCTCGAATATCTTGTTCGGTGTAATTGCCTTCGCCAAGGCAAAACAACTCCATCAATTCGCGCGCATAGTTCTCGTTGGGATGCGTTTTACGATTGGTGACCGAGTCCAAATAGATCAGCATCGCGGGATCTCGCGACACCGCCTGCACCAGCGCCGCGAAATCTCCCAGCGCATGTTTTCTCAGCAACTGGTTCTGGTC
>CBDUAB010001106.1:0-1882 GCA_965365045.1 uncultured Planctomycetales bacterium | reverse complement strand
GTAGCGAATCAACACCGCCAAGACGATGCCGATCGCGAGTAGACTTAACATGTCAAGCCCGACCCACATACTGGCTATCGCACCCAGCGAAGTTAACAGTGTGAGTCCGGCGACTACAAACACAACCTGGCGCGGTGTAATTCCACTGTTCAACAAGCAATGATGAAAATGACCACGATCCGTGTCGTAAATGCTGCGGCCGGTGAGTTTTCGACGGAAAATCGCCAAGCTCGTATCCATAATCGGTATGGCTAATAGGGCCACCGGAGCTGCCAGCGCGAATGTCGCCTGACTTTTGGTCGAAGACTGAATCGCGGCAGCGGCTGCTACCAGGCCGATGAGCATGCTGCCGCTATCGCCTAAATACAGCTTTGCGGGCGGAAAGTTGAACAACAAAAACCCCAGCAGTGCACCCGACATTGCCAGATGAACGACGGCCATGCCAACGCCCTGCGTCAACGCTGCGACAATTCCGAGACTAGCGAAGATGCCAATTCCAAGTGTCGCGGCAACACCATCGGCGCCGTCGATCAAATTCACGGCGTTGATAGCACCAAGGATCCAAAACAAACTGAGTATGATGCCAAAATGGCCGACTTCGAAACGAATGCCTGAAAACTCAAATCCTTGAAAATAAAATCCACCGGAAATGAGGATTCCGGCCGCCAACGTTTGACCAAACAGCTTGTGAAAACCACGCATACCGTATCGATCATCGACGAGTCCAAGCACAAAAATCAGCAGTGACGCAAGCGACAAAGAGATAATCTGAATTTGACCAAATTCGTGTTCGCGTGACGTCCCGATTGGACCGATCTGCGTTAAGCTTTTCCAGGCAATGATGCTGACCAAACCGACGGCCAAGAAGATCACCAAACCACCTCCCAGTGGGATCGAGGTAAGGTGCTGCTTGCGCAGATCATCGGGTGTATCCGTAAAGCCAAAATGCTTAGCCAGTTGGATCACGATCGGGCACAGGGCCACAGCTGCGGCAAAAGCTCCGGCGAAGATATAACAGGCTATTTGAAATTGCATGATTTCAGTCGTTTTATGAACGTGTCTTGAAACTAGAAACCGGACCGCGATGCGGTTCGGTGTTTCCTTCTACCGCTTGCGACAGAGTGAGTGTTTTCAATCTCAAAATACGCCCTAAGTAAAACATGGTACTCTCCTGACATCCACTCAATTCACAACGTGGCTTGCCTCCACCATGAGTCGCTTTGCCGCACGGCGTTCCGTTCTTCGCGCCGGATTATCCCCTTCGTCGGTTGTATATCCATAACCGTAGCCATACCCGTACGATCCGTAACTGCTCTTTTTGTCCACCGCGTTAACAATGACACCGAGCACGTTGGCATCAACGTCGGCGAGCATTTCCCGAGCGCGGGTCGCGGCCACCTGGACCCCACGTCGTATTCGCAATACCAGCAGCACTCCGTCGACTTGTGCGGCGACGGCGGACGGATCCGTTACCGCCAGCAGCGGAGGAGTGTCAACCAAAACAAAGTCGTACTGTTGACGCAATTGCTCTAGGAGGGCTTTGAAATTGGGATTTGACAACAATTCGGCAGGGTTCGACGTGCGCTCGTTCACCGGTAACAAGCTAACGTTTGGTATCTCCGTCTCGATCGCAGCAAACTCAGCATCGACCTCATCGTTGACAACGGATACAAGACCGGTAGCTGGAGAATTGATTCCAAACAGTTTGTGAAGAGTCGGTCGCCGGAAGTCGGCGTCCACCAGCAAGACGCGCTTGCCCGAATTCGCTAGCGTCACCGCCAGATTTGCCGCCAACGTTGACTTACCGTCGCCGGGTAACGGGCTTGTAACTTGTATCACCTGATGATTCTGCCCGCCCACGCTATACAGAAGCGATGTACGC
>CBDUAB010001105.1:0-1883 GCA_965365045.1 uncultured Planctomycetales bacterium | reverse complement strand
CACATGGTTTTGCAACGCGATCAGAGCGTTCCGGTGTGGGGTTGGGCCGAGGCAGAAGAAGAAGTCACGGTGACGCTTGGCGACAAGTCCGCCAAGGATACAGCGGATGAGGATGGCAAGTGGCGTGTGCGACTGCCGTCAATGGAGGCCGGTGGACCGCATGAGCTGAAAGTCGCTGGCAATAACGAAATCAAGTTCGAAGATGTTTTGGTCGGAGAAGTTTGGGTTTGCTCTGGTCAGTCCAATATGGAATGGCGTCTGAAGCAGACGCTCCATCCACAGGTCGAAATCGCCGTTGCGGATTATCCACGGATTCGCTTGTTCAACGTACAGCACAAGATTGCCGAGACGCCCGATGATGACTGCGAAGGATCCTGGCAAGTATGCACGCCAGAATCGGCCGCCAATTTTTCAGCCGTCGGTTATTTTTTTGGTCGCCATCTGCACAAGACTTTGGATGTGCCGTTTGGGTTGATCGGTACGAACTGGGGAGGCACGCTGGCCGAAGCGTGGACGAGTCGTGAGGGGCTCGAAGACGATGAGGATTTTGCGCCCATTCTCGAGCGATCCAAGGAATTCAAACCCAAGAACCCTAATCAGGCATCCGTGCTGTACAACGGCATGTTGGCTCCGCTGATTCCCTACGGCATTCGCGGCGCGATCTGGTATCAGGGCGAATCGAACGTAAGTCGCGCTCAACAATACGCCAAACTGTTTCCCGCGATGATCAAGGACTGGCGCAAGCAGTGGGGACGGAACGATCTACCGTTTCTCTTTGTACAACTTGCCCCATACCGTTACGGGAATTCGGACAAACGTGCCTGTGCCGAACTTTGGGAAGCGCAGCTCAAGACACTAAAGCTCGAAAACACCGGCATGGCCGTGACAAACGACATTGGCAATGTGCACGACATTCACCCGCGCAACAAACAGGACGTCGGGTATCGTTTGGCACTTTGGGCACTTGCCAATACTTACGGCCAGGACGACATCGTCTATAGCGGTCCCTTGTTTAAGGCACAGTGCATCGAAGAAGGACAGATCCGCGTTTACTTCAAGCATTTGGGCGGTGGTCTGGTGACACCTCGCGACCAAACGCCGTCACACTTTGAAATCTGCGGCGAAGACGAGCAATTCGTGCCCGCGACCGCCAAAATCGAAGGTGATTCGATCGTTGTTTCCAGCGAAGACATTTCGGAACCGATTGCCGTGCGTTACGCATGGAGCGACGATGCCGAGCCGAATCTGAAGAACCAGGAAGGCTTACCCGCGTCGCCATTTCGATCGGACAATTACAAAATGGTGACGGACGGAGCGCGCTAACGTAATGGCTGAGTTTAGCCCGCCAGGCACTAGTGCTAGCAATTCTGGGGGATAAGGCACGCCGTTACACTTCTGTTACAAAACTATTACCTCATGGCAACCGTATTGCCGGTCTACTTTGGACGCTGATTTCTTAGAATTTCATCAGCGGCCGATCTCAAGTATTGGCGCTCCGAATTGGAAGCAATGCCATCTGTTTTGCGCTTTAAGGAATCCCAATTATGTCGCAGGTTCTTGAGGAATCACGTCCGGCACGTCCTCGTACAGTTGACGTCAAAAAGCTGCCTAACGCGGATGAAGCGGCGGTTGCCGCGGCTCAAGAAGCCGCTCTACGCCGAAAGCATCATGAGCACGTCACGCGAAATGGTCTTTCTTGGGTTGTGCTGGCTTGGTTCGGCGCCATTCATTTGGGTGCGCTGGCAGCACCTTGGTATTTCACCTGGACGGGTCTGATCTTGTTGATCGGTTTGCATTGGCTCACTGGCGGCATTGGCGTTTGCCTGGGCTACCACCGCATGCTGACGCATAGCAGCTTTGCGACGTATCCAATTGTGAGGTAT
>CBDUAB010001104.1:0-1915 GCA_965365045.1 uncultured Planctomycetales bacterium | reverse complement strand
ATACCCCGTTTTCATTGCTTTTAGGCGCAAGGAAGACGGTTTAGTCGAGTTGTCACGGATCGTCAAGAAACAGATGTCCTCGATGGAATGCAGTGACACATGGAGGCGAAAACTGAATTTGCAAAGACGCCGTCGCCGCGACCAAGCACTTGGACGCATGCGGACATCCGAGACCGAGAGCAATGATTCCACCCAAGCATCGAGCCCAGATTTCTCACAGGTGGTGGGCGGAAAAAAACAAACGGACCATTTGCGGGAACTTCCGTCACCAGTCCACGGCCAATAACGCAACACATGGTAGAATGCCGACGGACCGTTTGTGCCGTTCCGGCAAGCATCAATCAAGACGATCAGATGTCGCGTTTCAACAGGCTATTTTGGAATAAGTCATGCACATTGTCACCGTAGAATTCGAGATTCACGCCGAACATTTCAACGCGTTTCGCAAGGAGATGTTGCTACAAGCGCAAAACTCGTTGACAAAGGAAGAAGGATGCTGCCAATTCGATGTTTGTTTCGATTCCGATAACGGGACACGCTGTTTCCTATACGAAAAGTACGACGATCCAGCAGCCTTCGATTTCCACCTTGCATCCGAACATTTTTCGCGCTTCGTGGAAACGGTGACACCCTGGGTGGTTAATAAGACGGTGAAGCGTTGGAACTTGTAAGTGATTTATTCAAATCGCATACCCATGTAAATCGCGTCGTCATGTCGTACGAGCTCGCTAAACCCCAGAGCAACGTAGAAACCATAGGCATCGTCGTTTACGACACTCACCCCAAGGTGAACGCCCGCCGAGTCCTGAGACCGAAGTCGTTCCAACAATTGTTCAATCATTTGCCGGCCGAGTCCTTGACCCTGCGCCCGTGGCAGTAAATCGATGTGCAGGTGAGACGGGTACTGCTCGTAAGGATCTGGGCAGAAGTAATCCGGATGGTGGTACAAATCGTAAACGGATTCCAACCGGGACCATAACGTCGAGTCGCCGGAAGGACACGAAAAACTCTCACAAAGGTGGGGTCGCCACTCGCGTTCATAGCGGTCAAAGAATGCGTGTGAATCCAGAACAGCCAAAGCATACCCGCACACGCCCGTGTCATCTTTTAGGATCAGCGCCAATTCCGGTGCGAATTTCAGATATGGGCCCACGTAAATTCGTCCCAACGCATCCGAATCCGCGGTATAGAACGGCTCGCCATCCTTCCCATGATCGCCTGTCTTCATGCAGACGTAATATGCGCCGGGTTCGTCATCTGGCTGATAGTCTCGAATGTTGGTGGTCATTTCAAAGCGATCGATCTTGGTCTCTAGTGCCCGCATGAAACAAACCGCCTTCATCCATCGACAGCCGCCGTTGTAGTCGCGCGACCATCCCGGCTCGATAGGTTCCCGGCAAATGAGTTTCGGAGCCGATCCCCGGCACTTCATCAGCTCCGGCTTTCTTCCGCGCGAGGAAATCTTGGATCAGGTCCAGTTCCTCCTTGAACTCCCAAACACGTCGACTCCACGCATAAAACAATTCGCGGTTTGTCAATTCAGTAAGGCCATCAAACAGCCGCTGCACACGGCGATGCAACAGCAAGAACTCCTCATGGAAATCACCCCAGGAATCGACAGGCCGATCAATCAAATGCGCGACGACAGTTTGCAGTTTCTCAGCCTCCGGTCCTTCCGCATAGGGTAAGTAGTAACAGTCGGCGAGCAGTATCACATCATCTAACGAGATCTCGGCTGCCACCGTCTGAAAGCTCTCGTTCCACTCCGCGACGGCCGTTAGAAACGCCTCGCGCGGATTGTACTCGGCTTCGCCGCGCAGATAGTGTGCGAGAGTACGTAGAGGAATATAATTGATCGGAAACTCGTTGTTGGGGTTTGACAGAATACCCCGCACGTTTTGCAGCATTTCCGGTG
>CBDUAB010001103.1:0-1924 GCA_965365045.1 uncultured Planctomycetales bacterium | reverse complement strand
GCGACATTGATCTCGCTAACTTCAGCATCATCAATCCTCCAAATAGGCAGATTACGTCGAAAGAAACGGTGTGTCCATCAGAATCGATCTGAGGAACGATGTCAATACTTGACATGAACTTTATTATCGTTTCGGCGGTTGCGTTTCACGTACGATTGCTCCTCGATCGAGTCACGCTCGGCTCGCGTGACCCACGGACGCGCTGACGGCCTGTACCGCGTTTGCTGAATAGAATTCCGAGATACGGGCGACAACCGTACGCTGCTCGTCGGCGGTCAACCCTGGAAAGATCGGCAGGCTGAGCACTTCGTCCGCGGCGCACTCGGTCTCGGGCAGTGAGCCCTTTTCATAGCCAAGTGACGCGAAGCATGGCTGCAGGTGAAGCGGCAGTGGATAATAAATCTCCGAGCCAATGTTCGCCGCGGCCAGATGCGCGCGCAAGTCGTCTCGCTGCCCGTCCGGCACACGAATTGTGTATTGATTCCAAACATGACCACGATTTGGTAAGGCTGTCGGCAGGCCAATGTAATTGTCTAAACCGGCCGTCTCGAACAGTTCCCGGTAGCGTACTGCATTGTCGTGTCGCTGCCGATTCCATTTTGACAAATGAGCGAGTTTCACAGCGATGATCGCTGCCTGAATCGAATCCAAACGACTGTTGATGCCAACTTGATGGTGAACGTAACGTGGGTGCATGCCGTGGCAACGCAGCAATCGCAACTTGGCGCAAAGGTCTTCATCGTTCGTGGTCAACATCCCCGCGTCACCGCCGGCGCCTAAGTTCTTGGTGGGATAAAAACTGAACGTGCCGATCTGCCCAATGGAGCCGACAGGCCGACCATCATACGACGAACAGATCGACTGGGCGCAGTCTTCGATCAACAACAGATCGTGATCGTTAGCAAGCTGGCAAAGCGGCTCCATTTCGGCGCTTTGACCGAACAAGTGGACAGGAACAATCGCACGCGTGCGCGGCGTGATGGCCGCGGTGACTTTTTCCGGATCAATGCAAAATGTGGTCGGGTTGATATCGACGAAGATAGGTCGTGCGCCGAGCCGCCAAGCCGCGCTGGCCGTGGCGAAAAAGGTAAAGCTCGGCACGATGACTTCATCGCCCGGACCTATATCGCGCGTCATCAGAGCCAGCAGCAAAGCGTCGCTACCGGACGCACAGCCAACGGCGTACTTTGCGTCGCAGACGTGGGCAATCTGCTCTTCGAGACGCTCACAGTCGGGACCCAAAACAAACTTGCCCGACGCCACCACATCACTAATAGCCGCGTGAATCTCATGACTCACTTGGCCGTTTTCGCGCGCTAAATCGAGAAGCGGCACGCCTGGAGAAGCAGTTGATTTCTTGTCGCGGGGAAGAGGACGTCTAGGTTGCCGGTCCATGGCCGCTCCGAAGTTGCAGGAATCGCTTCTGTACAGAAAAGCGTGTTGAAAAACGAGATAAGCGCTGTGTTTCGTGCTCTAAGAATGTGTTTCGAAACAGATTGCGTTTGTACGATGACCTCGGAGGGTCATCGTACATGAGTTCCAAAACACATTCGAAGGAAGCGAAAGGTAGGCGCGAGCCAGGAATCGGTCAAGGCCATCCCGGCCGGTAGTATTTCGCCGGTGCGCCAACGCGCACACTAGCCCGACGCGCAAGAGGACACTAGTGGTCGGTCACAGCTTAGAGTTCAGGTTGAATCCATTAGCCGTTTTGGCGATAGCCACGGTTTTTGTCGTGCGAACCGGGGCTATCGCCCAAGCGGCTAACCCGAAAATTAAGCTGTGACGGAATACTAGTTTGTGACGTAACCTCATGGAATCCCTAACCCGCATTTCTCACACATTTGTAGGCCGGAACGAGCAAACGCAGAATCTGCCGGAACTTCGGTCGCTGTGTTGCGGCTATTCTCGCGAACACGGTATCAAC
>CBDUAB010001102.1:0-1925 GCA_965365045.1 uncultured Planctomycetales bacterium | reverse complement strand
CTCTGAAGATTCCGCCACCCCCCTGAATGACGTTGGCCGAGCGACCGTCACGGATTCGTTCGCGAACGCAGCCCAAATAACGCTGCCGTTTCTTGGCACGAATTACGACGCGTTCGCGCCGCGTAAAGTAGCGAACAATACGAGCATTCTGGAGGTCGAATTAATGACTAAACGCTGTTTTCATTGGGCTTTGTGCATCGCGATTATCATCATGTGCGATTGTATCCCGTGCCGATCGCAGGAATTCTCTGAGATCGTGGCGTTTGGGGCAAGTCTCACCGACGGCGGAAATGTGTTTTTCCGGTCCCCGGAATTTTTTCCGTTCGCAATTCCTCCGTCGCCACCCTACTACAACGGTAGGTTTTCCAACGGACCCAACTATGTGGATGTTTTGGCCGAACTGCTTGATGTGCCACCTTTATTACCCAGTGAGAGAGGTGGCACAAACTACGCCTGGAGTGCGGCCACCTCAGGATTGAACGTACTCGAACCTCTGATCGAGCTAGTCGAAGGTCAAGTCGATGATCAAGTTTCCAAATTCCTTGCCGACAATACACCGCAATCGAATCAGCTGTTCGTGTTCGGAGCCATCAATGATCTCAACCCGGATTCTGTGCCACCAGTCACCCCCGTCCAGTCGGCAGCGCACATGCGCGAACAAATTGAGATGCTAATCGCGGCTGGCGGCAAGCACTTCTTGATCGGCGACCTCCCAAGAAGCAACCCCAATTCGCCAGCTTTCAACTACAACCGGGAAGTCCATAGCAACGTCGGCGAATTGCGGAGCGCGGAGGTCTCAATCTATCAATTCGATTTGAACGCCACCATTGATCAAATCATCGCCAACCCGGCGGCCTACGGAATAACGAACACCACTTCCCTTGCGTGCCGAGATTGTGATTCAGGATTAAATCCCAATCCTGTAGACATCGTAGACAACCCGGACGAGTATTTACTCTGGGATGGCCACTATACGGCTCCCGTCAATCGCGTCATTGGCCAAGCGGCATTCGATGCCACTCGTGAGCTGCTCAACGAGGATTTTGGCGATGGTGTACCAAGTAGCCATGGCATCAACGACGGTGGACTAGGTAACTGGTCGATCTTAGACTCCAGTTCCGATCCACTGAAGCCGTGGGGTCCGGGTCTTTACGATGTCCAGGACGGTGCCTTTCGCTTTCATACAACTGGCGAGGTCCTGCCCCAGCCTCGAGAGTTAACATCGGATACTGGATTTATGTTGGCGACGCTTGATCGCTCCGCAGAGGACGAGAGATTTGCCAATGGATTTCTCCGTAGCACGGTTCACGCGAACACTGCTTCCGATACAAACTTGCTCTTGCGGGCCGACACAGAGACTCTCTCGGGGTACTTATTCACCGGTATTGGACCTGCGAACGAATTTCAGATTCTTCGTTTCGAGAACGGCGACGGTGAGTTAATCGGTCGGCTGAACGGTGCAAACGATCCAGAATTCACTTTGGGCGATGACTGGGTGATCGAGGCTGGAGCCGTTGGCAATGAGCTTTCGATGAAGGTTTGGCGGGCCGGTGAACAGGAACCGAGCGAACCACAACTTGTTGTCTACGATGAAGTGTTGACCTCTGGACAAATCGGCTTTGCACCGGCAATCAGCACCGGGTTGATCAACGAGCCCACCAGACTCGACGTGACCTACGACGATATTCTTTTCCGTCTCCCCGACTTCCACGCATGCGACTTTGACACGGACGGCGATTGCGACATCGTCGACCTGGACGAACTGCAATACGTGGGACTTGGTGGAACCGATTCCAAGTACGATCTCGATGGAAACCGCGTCGTCGATTCCGCAGACACGCTTGCATGGCTAGAGATGAAAGGCACCGTCCGGGGCGACGCCGATTTAGATGGCGACGTGGACGCGACTGATTTAAACGCAGTCG
>CBDUAB010001101.1:0-1932 GCA_965365045.1 uncultured Planctomycetales bacterium | reverse complement strand
ACTTGATCAGCGACGACGCAAAACTGGAATTGCTAACGCATCTGCGCCGTAGCCACGGTCAGGATGAAACGCCAGCCACTGCCGCAACGCCTCGCAAGATTACGCTGAAACGCAAATCCCAATCCGAACTGAAACTCTCGGGTATTCAGGGACGTACGCGCACAGTAAATGTCGAGGTTCGCCGTAAGCGCACCTACGTCAAGCGTGATGTCCTTGAAGAGCAGGCACAAAAAGAACAGGATGAGCTGGATCGTGTACGTCAGGAAGCCGAAGACGCAGTAGAAGCCGAGAAACGCGCCGCCGAACTCGCGATTGTGGAGAAGGAACAGGCAGAACGCGACGCCATTGAATCGCGTGAAAAGGAAGAAAAGGCGCGACTAAGTGCCGAAGAAGGCGAGCGCCAAGCAGCGGAACAGGCCGCCAAGGCGGCGACCGATGAGAAAGCCCGGCTCGAAAAAGCAGAGGAAGATGCTCGGGCTCGTCGTGCGAAGGAAAAGGCCAAGGCCAAGGCTGCCCCCAAGCGTGCCGAAACCAAATACGGTCGCAAGGAATTGCATGTTGCGGGTGACAAGAGTGGTCGCCGTAAACGCAAGACGCCGATGCGCCGACGCCCGGTTAACGTCAGCGGCGACTCGCAGCACGGTTTTGAATTGCCGACTGAGCCCGTTGTTCGCGAAGTTCCGGTTCCGGAGAATATTTCGGTAGCGGATCTGGCAAACCGGATGGCGGTCAAGGGCAATGAAGTGGTCAAGGTGCTCTTCAACATGGGAGCAATGGTAACCATAAACCAGGTTATCGATCAGGACACAGCAACACTCGTCGTTGAGGAACTTGGCCACGTTGCCGTTCCGATCACTGAAGCGGAAACGGACGAGCAATTGTTGGCCGCCGAAAAGACCATCGAGGGAGATGCCGTTGCTCGCCCACCCGTGGTAACAATCATGGGTCATGTCGACCATGGCAAGACCTCGCTGCTCGACTATATTCGAACCACCAAAGTCGCCGAGGGCGAGGCCGGTGGCATAACACAGCATATCGGTGCGTATTCAGTTGAGACGGACAAGGGGAGAATTACCTTCCTCGATACGCCGGGTCATGCCGCTTTTACAGCGATGCGAGCCCGTGGTGCTCAGGCGACGGATATCGTCGTACTCGTAATTGCCGCAGACGATGGCGTCATGCCGCAAACGATTGAAGCCATTCAACACGCCAAGGCGGCCGAAGTGCCGTTGGTTGTCGCAATCAATAAGATGGACCGCGAAAACGCCGACCCCGAGCGCGTTAAAAACGAGCTGTCACAACACGAAGTTATCCCGGAGGAGTGGGGCGGCGATCACTTGTTTGTAAATGTCTCGGCACAAACGGGTGACGGTGTCGATAAGTTGCTCGAAACCATCCTTCTGCAATCAGAGGTCATGGATCTCACAGCCGTTGCCGATGCCCCGGCGCAAGGCATTGTCATCGAATCGAGTCTGGAGAAAGGTCGCGGCGCAGTTGCTACGTTGCTGGTGCAGGCTGGCACGCTTAAACAGGGCGACATGATTATCGCTGGAGAAGAGTATGGTCGTGTCCGCAACATGTTTGACGAAGCGCAACGATCAATCAAATCCGCCGGACCGTCTAGTCCGGTTGTAGTGCTCGGTTTGTCCAAAACACCGGGTGCCGGCGACGACTTTCTGGCCGTCAAAAACGAACGAAAGGCACGTGAGGTTGCGGAGTTCCGTCAAACCAAGTCACGCGACGCGAAACTCGCCCAGCAACAGATTTCGAAACTTGAAGACGTGTTTAGCCAGATGAAGGACGGTGAAGCTCAGACGGTTTCTGTGATCATCAAGTCAGATGTGCACGGTAGTGCGGAAGCTCTTCGCGACTCGTTGAACAAGCTTTCGACCGACGAGGGTTTGGGGAAGCGCGTCCACGCGGCCGTGAAGA
>CBDUAB010001100.1:0-1932 GCA_965365045.1 uncultured Planctomycetales bacterium | reverse complement strand
CCAAATAACTCTGCTGGAAGCCGTATTGGTGGTGCCCCTCGCTTGCGCGTCAGGCAATTGTGCATTTTTTCAAAGTACGTTCCTGCACCCACGGCTTCGCTTGCCGGGCGATTGGCTTAACGAAACCAGGAGGAAACCTGTTACGCTGCGGCGGACTTTTTTGAAACATGACGCACCGTAACGCTGGTCATCGGACGTTTGGCCAAGCCCGACCCGCCGCCACGCCGTCGCTTCTTACAACATTCTTACAAACTCCTGAAACGGATCTGACAACTAATCAGCTCGTTTCGCGTCTAATTCAATAGGGCACCGGCGGACGGTCCCGGCAGACGCAAACAAAGGAGAACGGCAATGCAAAAATCTCTTCTCGTAGCAGCAGTTTTCGCTTGGACTGTAGCGTATGACGCGCCTCAAGGCATGGCGAATCAAGTTGGTTTGGACGTCGCCATGGCAAATGCGACGCTACTGGCGGACAAAAAACAGACGACTTATCTGAAAGTGGGCCTAACCGGCTTTGAATTGGCGTCCCACAAGCAACGGACTCCCGTTAACGTGACGATCGTCTTGGATAAGTCCGGTTCCATGTCCGGGCAAAAGATCGTTCAAGCGCGGAACGCCGCCATCCGTGCCATCGAGCGTCTTGCGGCCGACGACATCGTTTCGGTCATCGCCTATGACTCCACTGTTAAAGTCATCGTGCCAGCAACGAAGCTGACTGACAAGCAATCGGTGATCGGGCAAATCAGGCAGATCAATTCCGGCGGTTCGACGGCACTGTTCGCTGGCGTTAGCAAAGGTGCAGCGGAGCTGCGTAAGTTCTTTGACCACAACCGTGTGAATCGAATTATCCTCCTGTCCGATGGCCTCGCGAATGTTGGTCCGAAATCTCCCAGCGAACTGGGTGAACTTGGTGCGTCGCTCAACAAGGAAGGCATCGCCGTTTCCACGTTAGGACTGGGGTTGGACTACAACGAAGATCTGATGGTGAAACTCGCCCAACGCAGCGGTGGAAATCACCACTTCATCGAGAATGCCGCGGATCTTGTGCGCATCTTTAATTACGAATTTGACGATGTTCTGAGTGTGGTAGCACAGGAAGTGAACATCATGATCGATCTGGAGCCGGGAATTCGCCCCGTGCGCGTGCTGAACACGGACGCTGAAATCAATGGCCAACAGGTCATCACGAATCTGAGCCAACTCTACGCGAGTCAGGAAAAACACGTGTTACTGGAAGTCGAAGTTCCGGCCACGGCTGCCGGCAAGACGATCAAGGTGGCGAAAGTCCGTGTTTCCTACGCGAACATGGCTACCAACAAAACGGATGAACTGACCGGCACAGTCAATGTGAGTTTCTCCGCCTCGGCCGACGATGTGGCGGCCGGTGTCAAGAAGAAGGTGCTCGAAGCGAGCGTGCTATTGATCGCCAACGAAAGGAACAAACTGGCGACGGCCTACCGCGACCAGGGACGTGTCGAGGAAGCCAAACGGCTCTTGTTCCTCAATAGCCAGTATCTCGAGAAACACGGAAAATTGCTCGATTCGTTCCAGTGCACCGCGGCGTGCGAGCTGAACCGGATACAGGCAAGTAGTTTGGACGATGAGAAATCGTATCACAGGACGCGTAAAGAGATGAGGGAGTTGCAGCTTCAATACGATACACAGCAACTGCGCAATAGCAGCCGCGATAAACCTTGACTTCACCTGCGTAGGTTCGCCACACGAATATACCCGGAGGGTATTGTGTGGCGAACCTTTCTTTTTTGCGCCGGAATCAAATGGTGTTGGTTGATTAGCAGCGTGCAAGTTTGTCGCAACTTGTTATTGCTCAATCTGAAAACGCTCGTACTATTCCTGTCATCCTGAGGGAGCCATGGCGACTGAAGGATCTGCCAGCCAAGGTTAGAAATAGTTGACGGGTAAATTCCTCTG
>CBDUAB010001099.1:0-1940 GCA_965365045.1 uncultured Planctomycetales bacterium | reverse complement strand
TGCGTCAGGTGGCGCCCGACAACGCAATTTCGCTGCTCTCGTTCGCGCGCGTTAACTGCTTTCGGTCCGATCAAACCGACGCATGCAAGATAGAAAATGAGTATTCCATAAAAAAGTGCCGGGGGTTTGTTAAACGCGATGCACGCGCAGCGGTGGACCCCAAGTAACAAAGTTCGATGTACGCCCCTTTCGATGCGCGCCTCGGGAGTCGATCGGACACGTCCCAAGAATCATTCGTTTTTCACCGCAACTCCCGTCAATAGATGAAGCTGCGTGTTTTCGGCATGGCCGCCGTCACAAGAACTCATCAAAAATCAAAGTGCCGAGAACTCGTTGAGTCGGTGGGTATTAGGACAAGTCGCCGTCGCCTACTCGCGTTCACACCGTTGGACAATTCCTGAGGTCTGAGATGACTGGCGTCACCATGCAGATTCCTAATTGGCAGCCGCTTGGCCAGGAATTGGCAACGACATACTGGCACGCTCACGGTGTATTGATCAACGGCTGGCGTTGTGATCAAGGCCTGTGAATCGCATCGATTCGCTCCCGCTCCTTTCGTCCTTCACAGTAACGGAGCAGGAGCAGGAGCAGGAGCAGGAGCAGAAAGAATATTGCTTTCCTCAATAGGGGCAATTGGCCTCCGGTGACAGAAAATGATGCCGTCCGATTAAAAAATCCTTTCATTGACGGTTACGCCTAAACCGGGGCGAGCTGGCAGTGTAACGTGTCCGTTGGACGGTACGGGTTCATCGTGAAAGATGGGTTCGACTTCGGCGCCGGGCAGATGATCCCAACATGGAAGCGGAAAGTATTCGACCATCGGCACGACCGGAAACGCCAGCGCCAAATGAATGTGTGTGATGCCGTAAGCGTGCGGAATCAACGTGAGCCCTGCCGATGCCGCCAGCGCGGCAATCTTACGAGCTTCGGTAAAGCCACCACAGCGGCGCAAGTCGGGTTGGATGATGTCCATGGCTCGACGGTCGACAATGTCCTGAAAACCGTAGCGCGTGTATTCGTGCTCGCCGCCCGAAATCGGGATGTTCGTTTCTCCGCGTAACTTGGCGTAGCTCGTGAGATCGTCCGGTACAAACGGTTCCTCGAGCCACGCGAGATTGTACTTTTCCAACCGACGACACATCTTCTTGGCGTAAAGAAAATCCCAACCCATATACGCATCGCCCATAATCTCGATGTCGTTGCCGACCGCCTCTCGCACGCAAGCGACGTGGTCCTCATTGGCTCGCATGCCGTCAACACCATTGCCCGGACCGAACGGGAAACGCAGCTTCATCGCCTGGTAGCCTTCTGCCACATAGGCTTGGGCCTCGTCTTTGACTTTATCCGCACCTACTGGATGTAGCGCGGAAGCATAGACTGGGACGATCTCCTTGACGGGGCCGCCCAACAGTTCGTAGACCGGTTTGTTGGCAGCCTTTCCGAGGATGTCCCACAAGGCGATGTCGATCGCGCTGATGGCTTGTAGAACGGTACCCTTTCTTCCATACGGCAAGGTGGCCCTGTAAAGTCGATCCCAAATGCCTTCGACCTCCACTGGATTCTGCCCCACGAGAAGCCGAACTAGATGATTGTCGATCACCGGTGCAATCGAGCGGCAACCATCCTCGCACCAGCCATGTCCAACGATGCCTTCGTCCGTTTCGATTTGCACCACAGCCATGCCGGAATCCCAGAACCACGACCCTCTCGTTTCCTGAAACTGAGGGTAGATGTCCAGCGGAGTCACCAGTGGCAACGTCTTTTCTCGTTCGGCTAGATGACCCCAGATGGATCGATCGGCGTGTCGCACCGAAATGGATTGGATTTTCACGGCTGTTCCCCACGGGCTAAGAAATCAATCCGTCAAGCACGTGGCCGCCTATATCGGTAAGCTGACGGAGCCTGCCAGCATGATGATAACGTAGCAGGTTGTCATCGAG
>CBDUAB010001098.1:0-1941 GCA_965365045.1 uncultured Planctomycetales bacterium | reverse complement strand
GCGGGTTTTCATCTCCACCCAGCATGCGCACAACTTCCTTCTGCAGCACTCCCTCGTCCGTCAGCGTTCCCTGATCGGCCAGCTCGAATAAGCGCTCATCAGGCATGGATGCCCAGAGGAAGTACGAAAGTCGTGAGGCTAGTTCGTGGTTGCTGATCAAAATCGGCGCGGGCTGTGTATTCGGCTCTTCCCAGAGAAACAGGAATTTGGGCGAAACCAACACAGCTCCTAGAGTCAACTGCAGCGATTGATCGAACGATGAATCCTGATCGTAGGCCGATTCAAAAAGTGCCACGTATTTGTCGATTTCGTCGACCTGAGTCGGACGGCGAAACGCGCGGGGCAGGAATTCCGCCAGCACACTACGAGCAGCTTCTGACGGCGTGACCGTATCGCTGGGTTCGTCCGTCACGATTCGACGCCTGCCCCGCGGATCCTTGAACGCATGGTCAAGGGCCGAACGCGCCGCGGCGAGATATTTTTCGGCGTGGATTGGTGAGATGAAAAGAGTCTCCGCGGCATTGTCGAAACCTTCTCCGCCCGCTCCATCCGCCGGCAAATCATGACCGGCATCGACGTGAATACCTAACAAATCACGAATCGTATTGGCGTACTCAGTGCGGTTAAGCCGCCGCAACACCGCCGGGCCAGGCGAAATCCCGTCGCCGCAGATCGCCTGATGAAGCGTGCGCTGTATCCAAGCCACAAACATTTGTCGCCGCGCTGCTTCAGGAATTTCGCCGTCTTCGGGAGGCATCTCTCCCTCGTCCACGCGGCGCGCGATCTCATTCCAAACCGTGTAGTCCTCGGCGATTCCATCTGTCAAGTCGAAACGCGACAAGTCGAGTTCTGCTTCAGCGTCAGCTCCTTGATGGCAGTCAAGGCAATACTGCTGCACAAAAGCAAGAGCAGCTTCGTCGGTCATTTGCGATGCCGGCGGTTGCCCGCTCACGGTAGACGTGGCGCCACATACAATAAAGCACGCAAAAAAGAGTTCTTTGTTGCACATCACGATGACTTGATCCCCGCGATTGCGTGACAATGGATAGCTGTCTCGATCGGTGGCTGTGGCTGGAGGCCGGCCGACGCCAGCCAATCGCGAAATTCCGCTGCGCTATAGGCACGGCCTTCGGTTAGTGTAAACAGGGCCGCCGAGTACAAGGCGATCGGCAGCGGTCCGTCCAATGCATCGTTCAACAAAACGTCATGGATGACGAGTTTCCCTTGCGGTGTCAAAGCGGTTGCACAGTTCGTCACCAACGATTGACATTCTGGTACATCCCAGTCGTGTAAAATGTTGGAGAGTAAAATGACGTCGGCAGCTGGCAGCGTGTCCGTGAACATGTCCGCGGCGAGGAATTCAATTCGGTCTGTGACGCCGTACTGTGTGGCAAATTCCGCGGCGATCTTGAGCACTTCGGGCCGATCAAGAACAATTGCCCGCAAATCGGGGTGCTGCCGCAGATAGGCGATGCTGTAGATCCCCGTGCCTCCGCCGACATCCAGGAGCATTCTTGCCGACTCGATTGGCATTCGCTCGGCAAGTATCGGAGCTACATTTTTCGCACGACCACAGAGGGCCAACGTAAAGTGCCGCGCGAGTTCCGTGCGTTCCATCGCCGACGCGATGCCCTGTCGGAAAATAAACGCGGCACCACCATTTTCCTCTTCAACACCGGCCGGTTGATTCGTCTTCAATCGCTCGACCATCTCCAAAACGGTCGGGCTCAAGGCAGCCAAGCCTACGTAATCACTGACATCAAATTGACCACCGGGCGTCAAATGCTCGTCGGCCAGCGGTGATAACTGGATTTTGTCGTCGCCGTTCAGCGTGAGTAAACCCATGGCGCGGAGCGCCGTGATTAAGACGACACTCGGGCGTCTTTCGAGTTCAAGGTGCTCCGCCAACTGTTCAAAACTTCGAGGTCCTTCGGCGAGGTA
>CBDUAB010001097.1:0-1941 GCA_965365045.1 uncultured Planctomycetales bacterium | reverse complement strand
TCAGGATGACAGTTGTGCTTGCAGACGACGATGCCGTGATTCAAAGTATTAATTCGATTCCAAACAATAATTCGGCTAAGCACCGGGATTGCCGCGCGGCCCAGGTCGATTTCCGGGTCGGCGTCCTTCGCCGCCGCCTGGCGGATTCGTGCGTTCCCCACGAACCGGGCGCGTTCGCTCTGGACCGCCCCTTCCCGATCGACTTTCTGCGTCGCCGGGTGGTCGACCTCCACCTTCCTGTCGACCCACCCGTTCGCGATCGGGCGGTCCGCGACGACGAGGTCCTTCAGTCAGACCAGCTTTACGATTGCCAGGCTGGCGTGACTCAGAACTTGCCGCTTGCCGCGCTGCTTCCTCGGCAGCGGCCGCCAATGTCTCCGGCATCTCGGGGACACCTGATTCCGGTGAAATCTCGTTAATGTTTTGTTGCTGTTGTTCGTCGAAGATATCCATGGGGTTCAGCACGACTCGGTCACCTACCGACAGGCCCTCGCGAATATGCACGAATTTTTCATTTGACTTGCCAATGACCACATCGCGGCGCTCGACACCACCTGCCGCGGCGACGTAGCACCAAATGTCATGGTCAACTTGGACGACCGCATGGACGGGGACTGCCAAGACGTCGGAGATTTTATCAACGTGAATGTTGACGACCGCGGTCATGCCAGGTTTCAGACTCTCGACTTCGCCCAAGATCTTTACGACCGTCTCATACGTCTTGACGCTGCTGGAACTCATCCAGCCTCCATTGCTCGAGGGAACGACGGCAACTTCATCAACGACGGCATTAAACGTCTTGCCGGGAAATGCATCAACTTTGACGGTTGCGGGCATGCCGGCACGAACTTGATCCAGGACGGCCTCGTGGACCTGTGTTTTCACCTGCATCAGCGACAGATCCGGCAAAGTCAAGATGCTTTGACGTTCGCGAACGGTGACGCCTTCGGCAATCTCGCTGCCGCCTCGTCGTTCGCGTGCGTACACGACCATGCCACTATGTGGGGCAAGAATCTGGCACCGATCCAATTGCAGCTTCATCCTTTCGAGACGTTCCAGTTCTTTGGTTTCGGTGTTCTCGGCCTCAAGTTTCGCCGCCAATGCCTGTTCCTCGAGTGACAGATTGTCATTCTGGACTTGCTCGAGGCCGCGCTTGGCGGTTTCAACGGCGCCTTCCAGTTGAAGCTTCTGCATTTGGAATTCGTATATAGTTAGCTTACGGAGGTTTCCTTGGTAGGTCTTCATCCGATTGACGGATGACGCCAAGCCGTCCTCAGCCTCCAGAAACTTGAGTCGGCTTTGGTCCAAGTCGCTTTTGCCACGATAACCCAGTTTGAAGAGTTCCTTCATGCCCGAACGATCGACACGAGCCAGCTCAAGTGCCGCGCGCGCTTCCATTGTCGAGAACTTGGTATTGTCAATCTCACGTTCGATTTCCTCGACGGACAGCTGAAACGTTCCACTTTCCTTGTCCATGTACATTTTAAGTTCCAGCTCGGCAAGTTTCACGGCCAACTCCGCTTCGGCTTCAGCCGTTATGTTTTGCAACAGTTGATTCTTGTACTTTGCCGTGGCTTGCGTCTTGGCCGAAATCGCTTTTTGGTAGTCCAAAGTTTGAGTATCAAGACGGTCACGGATCGTTGCCGAATCAAATTCGACAATGAGATCGCCTGCGGACACCGCAGAACCATTGGGAACAATAGAAATAATCTGTGTGCCAGCATTACCACTGCGATCGACGGACACATTCTCTACTTCGCACCGAATCGTTGTCTCGACCTGGCTTTCCAAGCTACCCCTTTCGGTGACGACGATGGGCAAATCCGTTTGATTGACTTTGTAATAAACAAATAGATCTTCGCCCCCTCCTTGGCCGATCATGTTTTTTGCGGCCGCACCCAACACAATAATGGCCATCAGAATCGCGAGGACAGAGCCCAA
>CBDUAB010001096.1:0-1942 GCA_965365045.1 uncultured Planctomycetales bacterium | reverse complement strand
TCTCGAAAACAATTCATGTGGAAGAAATGCTTGAAGCCGTTTGCGGTGATTTGTTTACCCATTTGGGTATGGCTACCAATGGTGGCTATTTCCCAACGGACGATACGTCGTTCAGCGCGTTTTTGGCCAGCTATTCTTCATCGCACCTGACGCAGGCGTGATTGTCGTAAAACTGAGCTACTGGCCGGATGCTTGGGTGCCATCCATTGAAATGGAATGCTACAAATTCTTCGATGCCGTCGTTGATGCCTTGAAATAGCTATCGTTTGTTTCGATGGCCGCCATTCTCGAAGCTGGCTAGATAATCGACCTCCAAGCTTTGCCGGAACAGCGCAAACGCAGTTTTCCCTGTTGATACCGTGTTCGCGAGAATAATCGCTAAGGCGCAAGCAACAATCGACCGGGAGCTTGCAGGTAACCCATAATATCGTTCAGGAAACGCGCCGCCGCCGCGCCGTCCACTAAACGATGATCGTACGATAGGCTCATCGGCATCATCAAACGAATCGCGACTTGATCGTCGACGACGACCGGAAGCTTACGCGAACGACCGACAAGCAGAATTGCTACCTCCGGTATGTTTACGATGGGCGTGGAGTAGGTCCCACCGATGGCCCCCAAATTGCTAATCGTGAATGTGCCGCCGCGCAGGTCCTCGAGGTCAAAGTCGTTGTTACGGACGCGCTGAGCCGTCGTCGCGAGGTCGCGTGCGATCTCAGCAATGCTGCGCCCGTCCGTGTTTCGCAGCGCCGGCACCACCAGTCCACGGTCCGTGTCGACCGCGACGCCAACGTTGATGTAACGTTTGTAAGTGATCTCACCTTTCTCCATATCGATCGAGGCGTTCAATATCGGATTGCGCTGCAGCGCCATAGAAACGGCTTTGATCAGAAATGGCATGGATGTCAGTTTGATTCCGCTGGCCGCATAGTCGGCTTTGCTGGCTTGACGCATGCGCTCCAATTCCGTCACATCCGCATCATCAAAGTTCGTCACGCGCGGAACGGTCAGCCAAGATTGGGCCATCTGTTTGGCAATCGCCTTGCGAATCCGTGGAGCGGATTCCACACTTACGGGTCCCCAAGCATCCGTACCATGAGTACCCGGTACATCCATCTGGTCCGCCAGCGAAGTACCGTCATTGCTTTGGGCCGCGAGACTGGCGCTGCGAACAACCTCCAAAATGTCCTCGCGGATGATTCGTCCGCCTGGGCCCGAGCCAGCCACGCTGGCCAAATCCACGCCAACTTCACGGGCGAATCGTCTAATCGCCGGACCGGCCGCAACGTCGACCGATGTTGGTGACGCGGGCCGAGCACTCGCCGGTTTCGGTGACTTCCGTGGATTGGTGGCCGTCGGTGGTTCGGCGGCCGGGGCTGGCGATGCCGAGACAACAGGTGGTGTCTCGGCGACGGGCGGTTGAACGGCCGGTGCTGGAATTGCCTCCGCTGCCGCGGCCGGCGGGAGTGGAGCAGGCGATGGAGTTGCGGCCTGACCGGCGGACGCCTCGACCGAGATCAACGGCTCACCAACTTTGACGGTCTGCCCCATGGTTACGAGCACCTTGGTGACCTTGCCCGCCACCGTGCAAGGTACCTCGACCGTTGCTTTGTCGGTTTCGAGCTCGACGATGCCCTGATCTTTCGCGATTTGATCGCCTTCGTTTATGAGAATATCCAAAACGTCGCCCGAATCGATCCCATCACCCAAATCAGGCAGTCTAATTTCCGTAGCCATGTTATTTTTCCATGTGAACCGGTGAACGTGGGCCGTGAGGCCCGCGGTGACTCGCGATTCCATTAACACAAATGAGGGTCGTTCTGAGGCATGGCCGAGGAGGTCACGGTTCTCGCAAGTCCACCGCGCGCCTCACGGCCCCCGTTTGCCAGGTTGTCACGCGTATTGCGGATTGATCTTGTCCGGGTCAACACCCAACGATTTG
>CBDUAB010001095.1:0-1946 GCA_965365045.1 uncultured Planctomycetales bacterium | reverse complement strand
ATACAAACAAAACTTGATGCGATCGGCCGGCGCGCCTGAAAACAACGCCGCGCGTTCGTTATGGCCAATGGCATAGATGTATCGTCCCGTGGGTGTCTTAGCCAGAAAAACGGCAAATACGATAGCCAGGATGAGAAACATGAACGCGGGAATCGGCACGCCATACCACGCTCCGCGAGCCAATTGCGAAAACCGGTCGCCAAATTGTGAATAAGACGCACCCTGACTAATTCCTTCGGCCATGCCCCGAAATGCCGCATACGTGGCAAGCGTAATAATGAGTGGATGAACTCTAATCCTGGATATCAACAACCCATTCAGCGCACCGCCTAACGAGCCGGTGAGCAGGCAAACGAGACAACTCGCCGCCAGACTCTCCGTAACGGAATAACAAAGGCCAAACATCACGGCACACAAGCCCATGGCGGAGCCGACGGACAAGTCGATTCCGCCCGTGATGATGATCAGTGTCATTCCCAACGCCAGAATGGCAAATTCCCACAATTGGCGGGATAGCAACAATTGACTCTTGGGTTGGAGAAAACTTGGCATCCGAGTGCCGGCAAAGGCAAGCAGACCAACCAGCAGGACGACGAGGACACCTTCATGCCACCAGCGAAACCTTTTTAATGCAGCGTCAAAACCAGTCATCGTCATCTCTGGGCCGTACGCCGGGAAACAATACTGTCACTGATTATGGCCAGCAAAATGAACAATCCTTGGATGGCCTTCGTCCATTTTTCGCCCGCTTCGCCGATGTCCAAAAACGTCAGCGCTGGCCGAATCAAAGTCATCAGTAATACGGCCAACATCACCCCTGTCAGACTGCCGCGACCGCCTGAAATGGAAACACCACCGACGACAACGCAAGTGACGACCAACAACTCAAATTCTGTTCCGATGCCAGCCTCGATCTTAGGCAGTCGCGGAACGTCTACCACCGTTGCCAAGGCAGTGAGAAATCCAGTAAATGCGAACACAAACAGCTTCAAGTGTGTTGCGGAGAGTCCGGACATTTTCGCCGAATAAGAGCTGCTTCCAAGGGCAAACAACCGCCATCCGAGTGACGTGTGCGAGATGATGACCGCCGTGACCAACAGCACAACCGCAGCGGCCCACACGCTGATCGGTAGGCCAATGATTCCGTTCTTGGTGAGCGCACCCAAGCTTTCGGGTAGTCCGTCGATATTCTCACCACGCATGATCAGTGTCGTAATCCCACGCAACGCCGTCAGTAGACCGAGTGTCACTATGATGGATGGAACCTTTCCAAACGTAACCAACGCACCCGTGCCCAGACCAATCGCGGTTCCCATCAACAACGTCACCGGAATCCCCACCCACATCGGCAAGTTTCCTTCGCTTTTTGAGATCATCAGCCCCATGACGGCCGCCAGCAGCGCCATTAACGAACCGACTGAAATATCGATCTCGGCCGTGACGACAACTAACATGACACCGCAAGCAACAATCGCGGTTGGAGCGCAGCGGACAAGAATGTCTTTTAGATTGCCGATAGCCAGGAAGCCCGGATCGAACCAGGACACGACGGACACGACGACGCCAATCAGCGCTATCAGACCACACTCGCGCCGGCGTAGCATGGCGTTCAGTATGTTACCGGACGATTCCATCAACCTCGTCGTATTCATGCAACTTCTTGTTCCGCAGGTAAGGCCAACGCCAACGTTTGCTCTTGTGTGGCCGTCGCACCATCCAATTCACCGACGATCCTGCCAGCGCGAACGACCAAAATACGATCACTGATGGCAAGTATCTCCGGCAACTCGGATGAGATCGCGATGATCGCCACACCATCCGCGGCGAGTTCGCGAATCATGCGGTGCACCTCCGCCTTCGCGCCAACGTCCACGCCTCGTGTCGGTTCGTCCAAGATCAGAACGCGAGGATTGCTGGCCAACCACTTTGCCAATAAGAGCTTTTGT
>CBDUAB010001094.1:0-1953 GCA_965365045.1 uncultured Planctomycetales bacterium | reverse complement strand
GCGTGCGAGAAACCCATCGCTGGCACGCTGGATGAAGCTCGCGAAATGGCTGCAGCAGCAAAAAAAGCGGGGGTCAAGACTGCCGTCTGGTTCATCTATCGCCGAGTACCGGCGGTGGCGTTGGCACACCAAATGGTCAAGGACGGCCTCGTGGGTGACATTCGTCATATCCGCGCCCATTATTTGCAGGACTGGGCCGATGAATCGGTACCACTCGCCTGGCGGTTCGACAAGAATCTTGCTGGCTCCGGTGCACACGGTGACCTGAACGCACATATCATTGACATGACTCGATTCGTGACCGGCGAGGAGATAACCGAGGTTTCTGGTGCAATCGCCGAGACGTTCATCAAGAAGCGGAAGAAAATGTCCGGCGTGGCATCCGGGGGCATTGCCGCGGGACTAGCAACCAGCGAGGAGATGGGCGACGTGACAGTGGACGACACCGTTCTGTTTTTGGCTCGATTTTCAGGCGGTGCTGTTGCCAACTTCGAGGCGTGCCGACAAGCGACTGGAAACCAAAATCGCAATGGATTCGAAATCAATGGGACAAAGGGTTCCATCAAATTCGATTTCGAACGGATGAACGAACTCAAGTTCTACGATGCC
Organism: uncultured Planctomycetales bacterium; assembly: GCA_965365045.1. Lineage (GTDB taxonomy): Bacteria > Planctomycetota > Planctomycetia > Pirellulales > Pirellulaceae > CBDUAB01. The sequence goes on along the minus strand of CBDUAB010001094.1, from coordinate 1,344 downwards.
ACGCGTCCCCGTGCCGTGCACGGTTGGACCACAATCATGTGCACTCACGGCGGCGAGTATCCGGATGGTCATCCTTACGTTGCGAACTGGTGGCCCGACGCTCACTTGATCGGCTACGAACATACTTTCGTGAACCAGGCCTACGATTTTCTGTGCCAGATTGCTGGCGAAACACCTACGGTACCAATTCCCACGTTCGACGACGCGTACCAAACTCAGCGTGTCTTGGAGGCGGCCATGATATCCGCCAATGAGAAGCGGCCGGTTGCCATGAATGACGTAAAGTGACGTGAAAGGACAAATTCCGATGCATGTGACCCGCAACAAAACGGTTTTGGCATTCGCGGCCGGCACGGCGGTCGGCTTGCTGGCCGGCGTCGGTATGTTGATTGGTGCCTTGGCAAATTCCGGCCCTGGTCTGAGCAAGAGTCTCATTTCTCTGCCGGAGACGGCGTTACATGCCGCCACAGCCGATAGCACCGAAAACTTTGCCGTGGCCACTGGCCCAATTGACGAGAACGCTGAGGGAATCTTTTTTCTCGATTCGTTAACGGGTGACTTACAATGCTCGGTCATCAATTATCGAGCAGCCAAGTTTACATCCTTTTTTCGCACAAACGTACTAAAAGATCTGCGCATTGAGGGCAAAAAACCCAAGTTCCTGCTGGTCACTGGTTTCGTCCAATTTCGCACGGGAGGCACGACCCGACCTGCGCGCTGCGTCGCCTACGTGGTGGACGCGACAACCGGGCGTTGCGCGGCGTACGGTGTGCCATGGTCGAATCAAAACCGCCCACAAAATGGCGCACTCGCATTGCTCGATGTTCGGGATTCACGCACGGCCTCGATCCGCGAATAGAGAATTGGACGAAATAGTGCAAGTATCCATTAACGGCAAGAGTGAACGAGTGGAGCGGCCGGCAACGCTGACGGATCTACTGCATCGGCTCGATCTTAATCCGCGCCATGTGGCGGTCGAAGTTAACCGGCAACTTATCCCTCGTGAACAACATAGTAAATACACTCTGAACGATGGCGATGAACTCGAAATCGTGACATTGGCTGGCGGAGGTTAACCAACACGTGGCCACAGATTTTACACCGACGGAAACGAATGCCGCCAGCTCACTGAAGTTGGGCCTACACACCCTCGCCAGTCGCCTGATCGTCGGCACGGGCAAGTACGAAACGTTTGACATCATGCGCACAGCGCTGGAGTTGTCCGGCGCGGATTGCATTACGGTAGCGGTACGGCGGGAACGGCTTTATGACAGTGGCGGGCGCAATATCTTGGACTTCATTGACCTTGATCGTTACACTGTCTTTGGAAATGATATCCTGCGG
>CBDUAB010001093.1:0-1958 GCA_965365045.1 uncultured Planctomycetales bacterium | reverse complement strand
TGTTTTCCGTTGGCGGAGGTCCCTTACGGCAGAAGGGACCCACTTTTTCAACAGGCTCCCCCGGGACGCTGGAAACGTGTAACTTCAAAACCTACGCAACGGGCTAGTCGGAGTGTCAGCCGTCAAGGATAGTGGTCTTAATACGCCCAATTGATTGGTGAGGTGTCACAGATGATTTCCCGGTCAACGATAGCTTCGAGTTGTTTGTTGCTTGTATGCGTTGTCTGTGCATCGGTTAGGTCGGACGATCAGCCGACAGCAAACGATTCACACGACGTGGGCGCATTTAACGAATCCACGTTGCTACGCCGGTTCGACAACAACCGAGACGGCAGGCTTGATCTCTCAGAGCGGAAAGCAATATGCGACGCCTTTGGCGGTATTGATGTGCCGAAGTTGCCGGCGAAGCCTTTTCGGTATGTGCTCGACAAAACACCGAGCCATATCGATAGCTCGACTCTTTTACAGATGGACAATACGCCGGCTGACAACCCCCTAACAGACGCCGGCGCCCGCTTGGGCCGGGTGCTGTTCTACGACAGACAGCTTTCCAAGAACAACACAATTGCCTGTGCGTCGTGTCATGATCAAGCGCAAGGGTTTTCAGATCCACGGCAATTTAGCGTTGGTTTCGAGGGCGGCCATACTAAGCGAAACGCGATGGGGTTGGCCAATCTTCGCTATACGATCTTGAAACGCGGCGATCCCGGCTTCTTTTGGGATGAGCGCGCGGCGACGCTCGAGGAACAGGTCTTGATGCCGATCCAGGACGAAGTCGAGATGGGGATGGATCTGTCCGCATTGGAAGACAAACTGCAAAAGCTCCCATACTATCCACCATTGTTTAAGGCGGCTTTCGGATCGTCAGAAGTCACCAGCGAGGGAATCTCAAAGGCCGTCGCGCAGTTCATGCGTTCGATGGTGTCGTTCAATTCGAGATTCGACAACGCGGCACAGGCCGCCGGCAACAACAATTACTCCAGTGACTTCGACGATTTCACGCCGGCAGAGAATCTAGGAAAATCGCTATTCATTGATGGCGTCGGCGGAGTTGCCGAGATTGGCTGTGCGCACTGCCACATATTGCCAACGTTCGGCATGCCGAAATCGCTCAACAATGGGCTCGACTTGCATTACGTGGATCAAGGACTCGGATCACGAAATCTCCCTGCGAACGAACCGTTCACTCCCAGCAACGACGGAAAGTTCAAGGCGCCGTCGTTGCGCAATATCGGTCTCACTGGACCCTATATGCACGATGGTCGCTTTGAATCGTTGGAACAAGTGATCGAGCATTACAGCAGTGAAGTTCACCCACATGAGAATGTCAGTCTGGCGTTGGTACGTGGTGAGTCGATCACGGACAAGAAAACGTCTGGCTTTAATCTGACTGACAAACAGAAAGCGGCACTGGTAGCCTTTCTGAAGACCTTGACGGATGAGACCTTCATTTCTGACTCCCGCTTTTCCGACCCGTTCATACGTGGAAGCGCTGCGGATGAATAACGGTTAGAAGCGATCCTTGGATAAACATGCGAGGCGAAAGTATCTTCTCAATCGCTCGCACCTGAGGAAGAGGGGTCGGGTGTTGTAGACTTGGCATTGACAAGCGAAGTCACGGGCTAACGTTTGACGTGTTTTTGTTGCGCCCGTCCGCCATGATCGTCACCAGATCGGCATACCTTATCTCAAAGCTTCGCCACCGCCTGAGCTTGTCTCGGTGGAGCGATGATCACAACCAGACTACCTCGGATTCTTCCAAAATCGGCCGAGCGTGCGACGCAACATCCGTTTGCACGTCTCCGAGGCCGACATCAACACGCTGAATTTCGGTCTCCGTGGCGGTGGGCTTGATTAGCGTCATTAGCATTTTTCAGGTCGTGGCAAGACCGACAGGCCTCCGGGGTTACCGGTTCACTCGGCGGGAGTCGCACCTCCAACCTGGCCAGTTGAAAACG
>CBDUAB010001092.1:0-1960 GCA_965365045.1 uncultured Planctomycetales bacterium | reverse complement strand
CAGGCAGCTTGTCGACACCCTTCATCATCTTGCCGGTCATCGGATGCTTCTCAATATCGGCCAGTGCCGCCCAGATGTCTTCCGGTGGCTTGTGAAAGACTACTTTGATGTGTCCCACAAACCGTTCCGGGAGTAGTAGACCGATAATGACGGGCACCACGATCACGACAGCGATCACGCCCAAGGCGATCCATAGATAGATCATACGTATCTCCTGCCATCAATTGTGTCACTTGTTGCATGACACTGTTCGAGCGCGCCCGTTCCTTCACACGCCGGTCATCCTCAGCAGCCAATTGACGATGAGCGCGGCAATTAAAAAGCGGCCGAACCAGAGGGGCCACGTCTCCTGGTCGATCGCTTGCCAGGCCGCCTCTGTCTGGCGCAGTTTGTGTAGCTTGTACGTGCGATATGGAATTTGTAGAACCACCGAAAGGTAGATGAGCCAGCCAACGCGATGCAAGCGAAACGATTCCACGAAATCTCCGGAAGAAAGTGCAACGAAACTGCGAGTGAGGCCACACCCAGGGCATTCGACGCCCAACATCGTGCGACTGACGCATAGCGGCGGCAACGAAGTTTCGGGCAGCCACGTGAGCGCGACTTCGCCTGTCGTGCGTAGCTGCAACAGCAGCGACGCAGTCAGAATCGCCACGGAGACGATCAGCATGGTCCGGTGTCCTCCACGGCATTGACGACGGTTCCTGGAGAGATCGCCGTTGTCGGGGCCGTCGATCGGAATCAGATGCGACATCGCGGAGTGTTCTTCCGCAGTTGGGGTTAGTGAGTACGCCCGGAGGGGTTGTCCACACGCCGGCGCCTCGACCAATTGTCGCTTGTTGCCATTGGCGCCCCAGACTCCAAGCTTGATCTCGTCCATGGCAAGTATTTTAGACCGTCTGTCGAGCGAATGCCAATTCCAGGAGATAGGACTCTCCCACGCTCGGCGTCGCGACAACCGTGCAAACGAGACCGATTGTTTCGCCCAAGACGTCGGAAACCGTACTGCCAAAGGTTGATAGCCTGGAATAACCAATCAACGCCCCCACATTGTTTTTACGAGTTGGACCTGCGAGAACAGAGAATGCAAGCACGTGTCCTGTCGTGGAAGAAATCCTCGCTCAAAGTAATGAACGTCCCCAATGACTAACCATCTCGCTACCGAAACCAGCCCTTATTTGCTGCAACACGCCAACAATCCGGTCGATTGGTATCCGTGGGGTGAGGAATCGCTAGGGCGGGCGAAGGCTGAACAGCGGCCGATATTCCTCTCAATCGGTTACTCCGCCTGTCACTGGTGCCACGTGATGGAACACGAAAGCTTTGAAAACGAAGAAATCGCGAGCGCCCTCAACGAACATTTTGTTTGCATCAAAGTCGATCGTGAGGAACGCCCCGACCTCGACCAGATCTACATGACTGCCGTTCAGTTGATGACGCAACACGGCGGCTGGCCGATGTCGGTTTTCCTCACGCCCGAACTCGAGCCATTTTTTGGTGGTACGTACTGGCCGCCAAAGTCACGTGGCCAAATGCCTGGTTTTGATCAAGTGATCGCTGCTATTGCCGATGCCTGGCAGAACCGGCGTGAACAGGCGATGTCGCAAGCGCGCGAGTTAACTCAACGCATTCGCCTGATGGCCGGTGGAGCCCACGGCGACGAATCACCGCTGGGAGACGAATCTCCGCTGGACGACGGGCAGCAAGTCGTGTTTGATGCGGCAGTGCATTTGGAGCGTTCGTTTGACTTTACTCACGGCGGATTTGGCGCAGCGCCCAAATTCCCTCACAGTATGGACTTGCAACTCCTGTTACGCGTCTGGAAGCGGAACGGACGACAAGGTGTGTTGGACATGGTCCGCCTGTCGTTGGACAAGATGTATCAAGGTGGCATTTATGACCACTTGGGCGGCGGCTTCGCTCGTTATTCGGTCGATGCCCGCTGGCTCGCGCCGCACTT
>CBDUAB010001091.1:0-1962 GCA_965365045.1 uncultured Planctomycetales bacterium | reverse complement strand
GGCCGTTGGCACCGTGAACGCGGTGAGCCTGAACGCACTTGGGGTTAATTGGGGGAAGGGCATTCCGGCGGCGGCTCAAGCGATGCCAGAGCCATCCAGCCTAATCGCCTTTCTCGCCGCTGGCGTTTGGCTCTTATGGGTGCGACGCGACGACAGGCTCTACGGCTGTTGAATTGTGGACGACGCCACGGTGAAAACACCGTTTACTTGCACTCGACGATCTCATCCAAATCGACGTAGAATGGTACCAGGGGAACACGACTATGATCTACCGAGGATATGTCAAGAACGGAGTCGTCGTGCTTGACGAATGCGTTAGCTTGCCTGAGGGGACGGAAGTAAAGGTTGAAGCTCTGGTTGACGAGACCGCGCCGAATAGGGAATCAGAAATACCAACGCTTTATGAACGGCTAGAGCCCGTCATCGGAATGGCCAAAGGGCTTCCTCCCGACTTTGCGGAGAACCACGACCACTACATCCATGGTTCTCCGAGGAAATGAGGACCGTTTTTGCCGACACGTTCTATTACCCGAAGCATTGACTGGCGACCATCACTTTGAGCAGGCTGGTTTTACCGCTTTGCTAAAATTAACAAGCTCAACTTGCAATGACGCGGTGTTTTTTCTCGCCACGATCCACGCGAAATACACGGCGACACAAACCAGCATCAAACTCGCTGGCTCGGGTACGGCAGCGTCACGCGAGTCCACTTGCTGCCAGTTAATTCCAATCGTCATTAGGTCTGACGCGTCTACTGATCCGTCATAGGTAAAATCGCCCTCGCTCCAGACCTTATCGGTTCCCTGCCAGTTGAGGGCCAGCAAGTTCAAATCAATTCGATCGACCCTTCCGTCAAGATTCGCATCTCCGCCAAAGTGATTGGCCGGAGCGTCGTAGTCTACCGCCTCGCGAAACCATTGGTTCAGGTCACCCATATTCGCGAGCCCGTCTCCCGTTAGGTCGAATTTAGGGTCGCTCGGTACGACCCCACCGATCAAGTCCCCTTGATCAACCAATGCCAGAACGTCCGTTTTGTCGCACTTGTCATCCTCATCAAAGTCACACGGCAATACGGCATACACGTGGGGACCAAGTAGTGCCATCGTGACAAAGATGGACACGGTGGCCGCGATATTCTTCCAACGTTTCATAGCGTTTTGTCCCCGCAATGGACCGAGGCCTTTGTACCTGGCCATCGCAAAACCAGTAGATGTAATAACCATCCAATCACAATCAGAACCGCACCCGATGGTTCCGGAACACCGATCGCCGCCACGGGTCCCGTACCGTGCTGCCAATTGATGCTCAATGCATTTAGATCAGCGGCATCGACGCGACCATCCGCGTTCGAATCCCCTTGTCCCCAACTGATTGCATCGACGATCTGCCAGTTGAGCCCCAGATTGTTCAGATCCCCGGCGTCGACGCCACCATCCAAGTCCGTGTCACCGGTGACAAAGGGCTCACCGACAGTCGCCAAACCAGCGATCTCCAACCATCGGGCGACATCGCCGAAATCGATCGGCAGCGCACCTGGTTCGAGATTGAATTGCTCTTCGTTAGTTCCCAGGGCCATCAGCAGCGCATCCAAATCGGACAACTTGCACTTGCCATCCTCATCAAAGTCACACGGCGGGAAAAAAAATGGATTCGATAAGGCGACATCCACGAAATCAACGGGACCGATGGGAAGGTTCAACTCATCGCCACCTTGTATACCCAACGTGAAGCTCACCTGACCCGTGTCCGGCTTAACTACGTGCGCGACATCAACAAGGTTGGTTCGAAAAGGCGTATTAAGAAAGAACGCGTCGGTGGGTTCCTGCGAACGAAGCTCGCCGATGCCGGCCAAAGGCGGAATCCCCTCGGAGATGAGTGGCAGTTTGGGCACAACCTGAGTCGGGTCCGAACCGTCGTTCGATTCGGAGATTCCATAGTAGTTTCCCCCAGCGCCACCACCTA
>CBDUAB010001090.1:0-1962 GCA_965365045.1 uncultured Planctomycetales bacterium | reverse complement strand
TGTATCCGCGGGATGATCCCGTCAGACCCGCGGATCTCGCGGCAACACTTTACTATTTGCTTGGTATCGATCCTCACGCCGAAGTCTACGATCGCAACAACCGTCCTCTGGTGATTGCCGGCGATCCGGTGCGTAAGGTCATTGCGTGAGGCGGCGTCTCGGCAAGTAGCCTCATCGTACGGTTTGTTGAGGCGGGAAAGTCGTGACTCCCCATAAGAGTCGGGTTGATCTAGCGTTAGAACGGTCAGGATCAGCTTTATTTCGCGTCGACGGTAATTCCGGGCCACTCGTCAGTGCGGAACGGGGTGAGTGGCAAGCCGGCATTGTTGAACATGTTGACAACGGGGTTTTCGGCCCAACCATAGCGAACGGCTACGGGATCGGCGACCTCAAAGCTGATAATCTCGATCCGGCCATCTTTCAGAATCTTAGTCTGGGCCCAAACGAACGTTTTGTCCTCGCCGGCGATCGCAAATCCGCGTGCCTCACGAACATCAAACGGACGCCAGCCCGTCCCAACGTGATCAAAAGTCAGTGTGATCGTGTCGCCCGATTTTTCCATCGACTTGTATCGTGGGCTTTGACACGGAATGTCGACTCCATAGTTCTTCGCCAGCGCCCAACGAGCCAATCGGCGGCCCACAGCCTGCTTGTTTTTCGGATGAATGTCGTATCCTTCGCCGGTGTCGATGATCACCGCTTCGCCCGTATTGGCCAGCTTGTCCATCGTCATTGTTTGTGCTTCGCGAAGTTCCGCCCAGCTACTTTCTCCGGGCTCAGCGTTTTCGTTTCGAAAATCGGCCAGTTGAACCCAGTAAAACGGAAAATCGCCCTGTCCCCATTCGTCGCGCCAATTGGAAATCATCAGCGGAAAAAGTTCGCGGTATTGGTACGCTCGGCCAGCGTTTGATTCACCTTGATACCAGATGGCTCCGCGAATTCCGTAGCCAAGGTGCGACTTGAGCACGCCGTTGTAGATATTTGACGGGTTGTGATTGCCCCTCAGTTGTCTCTTGAGATTCTCGAACTGCTTCTTCTCATCATCATTCAGTAGTGCTTCAGCTTCCAGAGCTTCGTAGCTGGCTTGCATCATCTTCCAACGTTTCAGCATCGGTTCGTAGGCAGGCTCGGCCCGCAACAGATCTCGGTTAATCCATGCTTCGCAGGCAGATCCACCCCATGCGTTATTGATCAGGCCGATTGGAACATTGATCGTTTGATAGAGCTGCCGTCCAAAGAAATAACCGACGGCCGAAAACTGACCGACCGTTTCCGGCGAACAAACCATCCAGGATGAATTGTCATGCGTCCAGACGGGATACTGCGTGCCAACACGCGGGAAATTGATCATGCGGATCTGTGGGTAATGTGCAGCGGCTCGCTCCAGGTCGGCAGCGTTGCTGCTGTTGACTGTCATCGCCATGTTTGACTGGCCCGAACATATCCAAACTTCACCAACTAGCACATCGCTAAACGTGATTTCATTATTTCCCTTGACCCTAAGTTCCAGCGGATCGCCCACGGACAGCGGAGACAACATGACCTGCCAATTGCCGTCGGCATTCGCGACCGCTTGATGGGACTGGTCGGCGATGGTGACGGTCACATTTTCCCCAGCATCGGCGCGACCCCAAACGCGATTTTCCTGGCCACGCTGAAGTACCATCGAATCGCTGAAAATGTTGGGTAGCTGAACGTCCGCGGACGCGCTGCCAACACTGCTCAGCAGCAATACGGCAACCAGCAAGCGGAGGCGGCCGGAGCTCTTCCAGACAAAATGCATCATGGTTGTCAGTTCCTTGTGTGAGGGCTGATTAACTAACCAAACGTTTTCCAGCTAGGCCAGTCTAGCCGACCCGGCACCGTCAATCCATCAACCGCAGCGGAACTTCTCATCAATCGACCGTCAAAGACCAGAAATTGACTGGATACTCGGCTAGCTTACAATCAACCTCACACGTG
>CBDUAB010001089.1:0-1964 GCA_965365045.1 uncultured Planctomycetales bacterium | reverse complement strand
TGGACTTCTCAAGAAGGACATGGTGTTCACTTATCCATCACCAAGCCGACTGGGCATTCATCTTGACCCCGCGATTCAATTCAAGGTGAGCAGCGTGGACGCGGACTCTCCAGCCAAGGTCGCGGGAATTCGCGAGGGCGATTTGATTCAAACGATCAACAACCAACGAGTTTTGACGTTTGCGGACGCATCGCGAGTTCTTGAGCTAGCACCTAAGAGTGGCGACCTGCGACTCGGCTGGGAACGCGACAAACGCAAGATGTCGGCAAGCGTGCAATTGCCAAATGGCTGGCGCAAGAACGAAGATCCTTCTTGGCGTTCGTCAACGGGTTCCGTGGGACCACTCAGCGGAATCTGGGGCATGCGAGCAAACCAGCAGCAGCGAAAGGAGTTAGGCATAGACGAGGACGCTCTCGCCATGCGCGTCACCTACATTTGGGCACCGTGGGCAAGAAAATCAGGAATCAAGAATGACGATTACATCATTTCCCTCGACGGTTACGAGACGGACATGACGATCCGTCAGTTCCAGACATACTTGCACCTGAACAGAAATTGGGGCGATCGGATCGCGGTCACCGTTCGTCGCGACGGAGAGGATGTCGAGCTGACATTTCAGTTTCCAGACAAGCCACCTAATTGAGAGCAGACCGCGGCCGTTACCATTGCAATGATGTCGTTCCAAGAAAGGACTGCGATGAATCAGGGATTGAACGTGAAGACGTGCGGAATCATCGGTATCTTTTTGTGTTTCTGCTGTTCTGCACGCTTGTGCGCCGATGAGGAGGACACTCACGGCATTGAGATCGAGCGCGTCGTTGGTCCGGAGAAATCAGTGCGGTACAAACACCCCGCCACGATTACGGAATTGGACAATGGCGACTTGTTCATAGCGTTCTACGGCGGCGACGGCGAATACCAGGGCGATACGGCCGTGTATGGCATGCGGTTGGCAAAGGGGGCCACCAAGTGGAGCCCTCCCGAGATCATTGCCGACACGCCGCACCGGTCGGAAGGGAACGGGGCGATTTGGCAAGGGCCGGATGGAGTGGTCTGGCTCTTCTATATCACCAACTATGGACCGACCTGGTCTTCGGCCCGTATTAAGTACAAAGTATCGCGAGACGGCGCGCGCACGTGGTCGGATTCTTATGTGTTGTCGTTCGAACAAGGTACGATGGTCCGCAGTGCTCCGATCGTGTTGAACGACGGCGATTACTTATTGCCTGTTTATCACGAAACGGGAGAAGACCGCGAAGGAACGGCTGCGGATACCAGCAGTTATTTTCTGCGATACCATCCGGCCGACCGTTCGTGGACGCCCACAAACCGAATCTACTCCGCGATGGGCAATCTTCAAGCGTCGCCGGTGCAGATCGACGACAACTATCTCGTGTGCTACATCCGCCGCGGCGGCAGATTTGGACCGCTTCCGGAAGGTGTTTTGTACCGCTCCGAGTCACGCGACGGCGGACGTTCGTGGAGTCGTGGCCAAGAATCCAAATTTCCCAATCCCAATTCGGCGGCTGACTTCATCAAGCTCCGCAATGGACATCTCCTATTGGTTTACAATGACAACAACGAAGGGGAACGAATGCCGCTGACCGTGGCCATTTCCACCGACCAAGACAAAAACTATCCCTATCGCCGCAACATTGTGAATCGGCCGGGCGATACGGCCGCTTACCCCAATGCTATCCAGACGCGCGACGGCAAGATTCACGTCGTGTACACGTCGGGGGAGCGAACGATCATCAATCATGCCGTATTTGAGGAATCGGCGATTTTGGAGTGAACCGGAAGCGACTCGGCCGGGAACTGCTTTTATCGCTGTTTAGCAGGAGATCCATGACCGCCGTATTCGGTAGCGAGCCTCAGCTTTCCGTCCGTGAATTCGCGGATGTCCTTCATCGGTCAACGTTGGCCGCGCGTCGGCCCGTGAATGACATATCGCGTTTGACTGG
>CBDUAB010001088.1:0-1969 GCA_965365045.1 uncultured Planctomycetales bacterium | reverse complement strand
CTAAATCCGCGGCCCAGCTGCGCGCCGCTTGTCTGGTAAATTCACTATTCAGCATTAGTAGAGCCTGTGGAGCGGTTACTGTTGAGCTTCGCGCTGCACAGCTTTGGTGGAGATCGGGCCAGTCGAATGCATCAAAGAGCGGAAATCGCATGTTACGCTTCACAAATACATAGATGGATCGGCGGGAATGACGTGCGACATCGGCATCCGGTTTCCAGGCGTAACGCTCACTTACGCCTGCTGGCAGTTGTGGTCGGCAGCTGGGACCAAACATTTCATGATTTAACTGGCCCGTGATGCATAGAATTGTGTCCCGGATGGCCTCACCTTCGAGACGGCGTCGCCGCATGCGCCAGCAGAGTTCGTTGTCACCGTCTTTCTCCAAAGCCAGCGTTTGGTGTGGGTCGTCCTTTTCAACTCGCGAAGTCTGACAGTAAGTCGCCGACGATACCATCAAGCGATGAATGTGTTTGAGGCTCCAGTCGTGTTCCACTAGTTCCACCGCCAACCAGTCAAGCAAATCGGGATGAGTGGGCGGGTCTCCCATGGCTCCGAAATCGTTCGGCGACTTCACCATGCCTCGGCCAAAATGGTGCTGCCACAGCCGATTGACTATGACTCGAGCAGTTAATGGATGATCGTCACGCGTCAGCCATTGGGCCAGCGCGGCACGTCGGCCCGTCGTGCCGGATTCATCGACGCACGCCGGTATCTCGCAGGGTACGTCGCCGAGGAACTTCGGAAACCCAGGCTCTATTTGTTCTTCCGGTGTTTGCCAATTGCCGTTCGCGAAAAGATAGGTAGGGGGCACCTGCGGCCCCACATCGCTAATCGCCATTGCTAGAGGAAGTGGTTCGGGCTTAAGTGCATCGAATCCTTCAAGGCTTTTCTTCAACTCCGCGTACCGGTCCTTTTCCTGTGATGGGAGTTTTTCAGCTTCCTTTGCCGCGTCGAACCGCCAGTTCAGTTGACGCAATGCCATCTGCGCGATTTGTTCTTGAAGCGGCGTGCGTTGGTTTTCGGCCGTCGAAACGCATTCACGGATTTCCGCGCGAAACTTCTGAAGATTGAATTCATTGGATTTGGCGCGTGCCTCCGCGACCAGTTGATCCATTTCGTTGCGAATCGCCGCGGTCGCTTTTTCCCAGATCGCCAACTGTTCTGTGTATGCTTGCCGTTCCTGGGAAGAAGCAGCTTGCAGATCATCACGCTCTACGATGCCTGCAAAAAAGGCGCGCAAACGATAGAAATCGGTTTGAAGGATGTCATCGAACTTGTGATCATGGCACTGAGCGCAGCCCATAGTCAGACCCATCAGGGCAAGACTGTTGGTTTCGGTAATGTCTGTCAGGATCTCCTCGCGCCGCTGGAACAAATTCGCGGCGTTATTTTCATCCGGATAGAGCCGATAGAGTCCCGTAGCAATGACGGCCTGTGGGTTATCCCGTTCTAGTTCGTCACCCGCAAGCTGCTGCCGCACGAATTGGTCATACGGACGGTCGGAATTGAACGATCGAATTGTGTAATCGCGATATTGATGCGCCAACGGCCGTAGTGAGTCAGCCTTGAAACCTTCCGTTTCGGCATAGCGTACGACATCCAACCAGTGTTGTGCCCATCGCTCGCCAAATCGTGGAGAAGCGAGCAGTCGTTCGACCAATCGTTTGTACGCTTCGGGAGACTTATCCCCCAAAAACTCGCGCTGTTGTTCGGGAGTCGGCGGCAGCCCCGTCAAGTCAAAAGTAACACGTCGCAATAACGTTATTCTGTCCGCGCGACGACTGGGGCGTAGATTCGCCTGCTCCAAACCATGCAGGATGAATACGTCGATGGCGTTGAGCGGCCATGCCTTAGCCACGACACCAGGCAAATCCTGCTTGACCGGAGGTGAAAACGGCCACTCACCATGCTTGAAGCCGTCGCTGATGTCGGCAGCCTTCGCCAAGCTATTTGCAGCCAAAGCGACGGT
>CBDUAB010001087.1:0-1970 GCA_965365045.1 uncultured Planctomycetales bacterium | reverse complement strand
CGGCCATCTAGCACGAGAGAGAGCGCAGATGCGGACCAATGTAATCTTGGCCTCGCGAGCCATTCTTGTACTTTTGATCGCCTTCGCGACACAGTTAGCACCCGTTTTCGGCGACGAACAATCCAAACCTTTGGGTCTCCCCGATCGGGGAAATCTGGAGACGCTTACGATTGTGACAGGGCATCCGGAAGCAGACTTGCTGACGCTCGTCGGCAGTGAGTCTCGCCAGCAGTTGCTCGTCGATGGTGCCTTCACATCGGGCCAGACTCACGATTTGTCCCGGGCTGTTTCCTATCAGGTCGAACCTGCGGGTGTGGTGGCAGTTGACGAAACAGGAGTCGTACTGCCGGTCTCCAACGGCGCGGCGGTGATCACGGCGCGCGACGATTCGACTGGTATCGTTGTGGAGCTGAAAGTCCAAATGCGTGATTATGGCAACGATCCCCCGGTCAACTTCACGAACCAGATTGTGCCGATCTTCACCAAGCTCGGATGCAACAGTGGCGGGTGTCACGGCAAGTCGGGTGGTCAAAACGGTTTTCGACTATCATTGCTCGGTTTCGAACCACCCGAGGACTATGAATACCTTGTCAAAGAAGCCCGTGGCCGACGGTTGTCGCTGGCGGCCCCCGAGCACAGTTTGCTGTTACTCAAGACGACTGGAGAAGTGCCTCATGGCGGCGGTCCCCGCATAGTCAACGGCGATCCGTCCTACAAGCTATTGCGACGCTGGATTGCCGAAAGTGCCCAGTTCGGTGACCCCAATTCGGCGAAGGTGGCGTCGATCGAGGTGTTTCCTCGGCAGCGACTCATGCCGCGTCAAGGCGAGCAACAACTCGTTGTCATCGCCCATTATACGGACGGCCGCACCGAGGACGTTTCGATGATGGCTAAATATGAGCCAAATGTCGCCGAAATGGCCGAAGTCGCGGATGCGGGCTTGGTGACAATTGCCGATCAAGCTGGTGACGTTGCCGTGATGATACGGTATCAATCGCAGGTTTCCGTATTTCGCGCGACGGTTCCGCTCGGCGCGCCGGTTGATCAGACTCCTCCGGTGCGGAGTTTTGTGGACGAGCTGGTGTTTGCCAAACTGCGAGTGCTTGGCATGCCGCCGTCTAATGTGTGTGACGATGCGACTTTCTTACGCCGTGTTACCGTGGACGTTGCGGGGCGAATACCTAACGAGCAAGAGGCCCAAGAGTTCAACGCCGACGAATCGCCCAACAAGCGGCAATTGGTAATCGACCGTTTGTTAGCCAGCACCGACTACGCGGACAATTTTGCCAACAAATGGTCGGCCATCTTGCGGAACAAACGCCAAAACAACGATTACAAACGGGGTACGTTCGCGTTTCACCAATGGTTGCGTCAGTCATTGCACGATAATCTGCCGTATGACGAGTTCGTGCGCGCGATTGTGGCGGCATCTGGCGAAATCGGCCAGCATCCACCGGTGGCCTGGTATCGCGAAGTCAACGAGCTGAACGAGCAGGTTGAGGACACGGCACAGCTTTTCTTGGGTCTGCGTCTTCAGTGCGCCCGCTGCCATCACCATCCGTTTGAAAAGTGGAGCCGCCGCGACTACTACAGCTTTGCCGCGTTCTTTTCCCGCGTTGGCCGTAAAAGCGGTGAACAACCGAGCGAAACACGCATTTATCACAACCGCGGCAACGCGACCGCCACCAACCCCAAAGACAACGAATCTCTCAAACCGGCCGGCCTGGGCGGCCCCGCATTGGACATAGCGCCTGAAACGGATCCGAGACACTTGCTCGTCGATTGGATGGCGGCTCCCGACAACACATTCTTCGCGCGCATGCTCGCCAACCGTTATTGGAAACACTTCTTTGATCGCGGCTTGGTCGATCCGGAAGATGACATCCGCGCTACGAACCCGGCGAGCAACCCCGAGTTGTTGGACGCTTTGGGCAACCACTTTGTCGAGAGCGGCTTTGACATGAAGCAGC
>CBDUAB010001086.1:0-1982 GCA_965365045.1 uncultured Planctomycetales bacterium | reverse complement strand
CGAATCGACGCTGTCTCAAATGTCGCGATGCTCGTGCTGGTAGAATGATGATGGACCAGTCGCTCGCGAGTCTCGTCACGCGGGAGCGTGAAGACTACATTGGACGATTTTTTCACAGCCTCGGAGCGAGATACTCACTCCGCGCCATGACACGGGACTTTCTTGGGTGGTCTCGTTTCGTCTACCGATCCTGGCCAAATTGTTGCGCATTGCGAGATATCGAGTGTAAAATGGCAAACAAGGTACGCCTCGAAAACAACTCGATACAATTCTGTTGCACAACGGCCGAGAACCACGATGACTTTTCAAACGAAATCACGACTAATTTTGCTGGCAATGTTTTATGTGACCATGATGTCTTGCGCCGATGTGTTTAGCGAGCCTCACCAGACGGCAACGTTTTCACCAATCTTATCAGGCGACGATTTGCCATATCAAGTTACCGTGCGACCGTATGATTTCGATGACGCCAGTCTGCCTACGCTGCATTCCTACGCCGCTGCCACCCACGCAGGTAAATGGGTAATCTTGGCTGGTCGCACCAACGGACTTCACGGTTTTGATCAGAATCCGTTTAACAATTTCCCTGCAGCATCCCAGAATCGGGACGTGTGGGTGATCGATCCGGTGGCGAAGCAAAGCTGGCACCGATCGCTCGCCGGCCTAGAGGGTGGGTTGACTGAAGAGCAAGTAAGTTCGATCACGCCAACCAACAACCAGTTTTATCAGCAGGGCGACCAACTCTACATGTCAGGCGGTTATGGTTTACGAGCCGACGGCGACTTCGGCACTTTTGATACGCTGACCGCGATTGAATTGCCGGGAATTGTTGATTGGGTGCAAAACGGTAACGGCATGGCGGCGGATCACGTGCGGCAAATCCAACATCCAGCCGTGCAGGTCACCGGCGGCGCGATGTACGCAATGCAAGGTCGAACGCATATTGTTTTCGGGCAGAACTTTATCGGCGGTTATACGGCTTTCGGCAATGGGATCTATACCGAGCAAGTGCGCAGTTTTGACATCGTGGACGATGGGCAGGTTTTATCCATCGAGGACGTCACCCTGACCGAACCTGCGGCTGATTATCGCCGCCGCGATCTGAACGTGACTCCGGTCATTCGACCGGAAGATGACGGTACGTTGAGAGAGGAACTGGTTGTCTATTCGGGAGTCTTCACCAAGTATACGGGAGCCTGGACCGTGCCGGTTGAAATTGATGGATCGGGTCAGCCCAGCATGGCAGACTCTGCCGCCGTGGAAACGTTCAAACAGGGCATGAACAACTACCACTCCGCGAAATTCGGTATGTACTCCGAGGCGACAGGAATGATGCATCAGTTGTTCTTTGGCGGAATTAGCTTGCAGTATCTGGACGACGCAACGGGCGAGATCATGACCGATGATGCCATGCCGTTCGTAAATGACATTACTGCCATTGTCAGTGACGCTGGCGGTAGTTACTCGCAATACCGTGTGGGCCGTTTTCCCGAATTGTTGGACGGCAGCGGCAACCCGTGGCGTTTTGGAACCAATGCCGAATTCTTTCCGGCGGCAGGAGTTGAAATGTATGACAACGGCGTCCTCAACTTGGAGTCGCTTTCAAACGAAACCGTTGTAGGCTACATTTTTGGCGGCATCGCCGCCAACGCCCCGCACACCCGCGGCGTCGAAGGCGCTGTGTCGGTTGGATCCAATTTGATCTTTGAAGTTGTCGTGACGAATGTTCCTGAACCAAGCAGCGCGGTGCTCGCGCTGTGGTTGGCGGCTTACTTGGCGATGCATAATACCGGTAAGAGACTTTTAGTAACCAGAAATCTGAGGCAACGTCTGGGATAACGCGGTCGTGAGTAAACGTCACCGAGCGAAGCGAGCCAGACCGCGTTTTACGACTCGCGTTCGTCCCTTTGTTCAAGTAAGCCGCTGGCGCGGCGGGATAGTTGATTCTAGCGAATTTTGATTGCGTTAGCCAACTCGGCTGG
>CBDUAB010001085.1:0-1984 GCA_965365045.1 uncultured Planctomycetales bacterium | reverse complement strand
TGCGGCGGAGTCGCGTCCGAATGTTCTGTTCATCATTTCGGATGACTTGAACAACTCGCTCGACTGTTACGGGCATCAACTGGTGAAAACACCGAACATCGATCGGCTGGCTCAACGCGGCGTTCGTTTCGAACGTGCTTACTGCCAATTTCCATTGTGTGGCCCCAGTCGCAATTCGATGCTGACTGGTTTGTATCCCAACAGCACGGGCATTCTGTTAAATAGCCAAATCTTTCGTCAGACAATCCCACGGCAAATCAGTTTGCCACATGCCTTTCGTCGGGAGGGTTATTTCGCTGCTCGCATTGGCAAGCTCTATCATTACAACGTGCCGAAGTCCGTCGGCACGAATGGTCACGATGACCCGGGTTCGTGGGAATTGGAATTAAATCCTGCCGGCTGTGACCGCTTGCTCGAGGAGCCTGACATCTTTTCGCTTCGACCGGGCAGTTTTGGCGGGACACTCAGTTGGTATGCCTCACCACGCGGCGACCTGCTGCACACGGATGGCATGTTGGCCACGGATGCGGAATGGGTGCTGGAACGTTGTGCTCGAAACAACGAGCGTCCGTTTTTCTTGGCGGTGGGATTCTACCGACCCCACACGCCCTATGTCGCTCCTCAAACGTACTTCGAGGGTTATCCACAGGAACAAATGCCGTTGGTTAAAGGTGTGGAACAAGACCTACTGGACATTCCGAAACCTGCGCTCGGTAGTCACAAAAAAGAACACGACTTGCTCAACGACGACTTGCGTCGGCAAGCCATTCAAGCTTATTTCGCCAGCATCACGTTCATGGACGCACAGGTCGGTCGCGTACTCGACGCGCTCAATCGATTGGGCTTGGCTGACAATACGATCGTCGTCTTCACCAGTGATCACGGCTACCATTTAGGCGAACACGGTCTCTGGCAAAAGATGAGTCTCTTCGAAGAGAGTGCCCGCGTGCCCCTGATCATTGCCGCGCCAGGCAGGGGCCAAAAGGGAGGTGTCGCGCAGACTCCTGTCGGTCTAATCGACCTTTATCCAACATTGGCGGAGCTGTGTAACGTTGGCACACCCGACAACCTGCAGGGGCAAAGTCTCGCTCCGATACTAGAGGATCCCGCATTACCGGGTCGCGGCTGGGCGCTGAGTCAAGTGAGACGCGGACGTGGGGCAACACGAACCTTCGGGTATACCCTGCGCACGCCCCGCTGGCGGTACACCGAGTGGGATCAAGCTAAACAAGGTCGGGAATTGTACGATCACGAGAATGATCCGTTGGAGCAAAACAATCTTGTCGATGATCCAACTCAGCGCGACCGCATCGCGGATCTTTCGACAAAGCTCAACGCGGCAGTCGCCGCAAGCCTCCCGGCATCAGGTAAGATTCCAGCAATTCGCAACGTCACTTGGGCTCCCAACCTAACGGACCCGTAGCACTGCCGTGGGTCACTCTTGCCGAGAGTGACCAGAGCGACCGTCACCTACGCGGCACGCACGTGCCCATTTCGTGGCTAACCCCCTGGCTTGAATTCAAACCGCATCGTCGTTCACGACATCGTGCCAGCCACTCTCGACACGAGTGAGCTGCGGCAATCAAGTCAAATTCGTCGCAAACCTCGAACATTTTCAGACAAAAAAGTCCCAAGTTTGTAGCACAGGCTTCTAGGACTTTTGGTTTAATATGGTCAAATGGGGCAAACTATTCTGTTGAGTAAAAAGTCAGGGAGCTCTGCGTGATTAAGCAAGTTTCGTCAATCGTTGTGGGAATGATGTTGATAGCCACGACCGTGGAAGCTGAGACCCTCTCCGTAAGTAGCACAAACGGCATGCCGGGCGAAACGGTCACAGTCTCAATCGAATTGTCCGACCTAGGGCCAAATAATGCGTTCACATCGATAGATGCGGCCTTCCAAATCACTGGCGGTTTGGGTGATTTACCGGAACTTGTTGGTTTTAGTGCAGCCGCTGAAGCGCCCTTCGTTTGGGAACCGTTTT
>CBDUAB010001084.1:0-1985 GCA_965365045.1 uncultured Planctomycetales bacterium | reverse complement strand
TCCCGACCCCGCCGCTTCACCGACCGCAGGTCTCCAGGCGTCGGCGTAACCCAAGGCGCTGGGAGACCTATCGGTCGAAATTGTGTGCGGGGTCGGAGACCCGCGCACAGCAGGCGACTGGCGTGCGGCTTGATTGATGCGTGAAATCTGATCGAGACTGTGGTAGAACTTTTAGTCACCAAGGCTCCTTCAGGATGACAAAAATGGGAAAGCGTTTTCAGCTTTTAACCCGATCGTGCGCACGTCCGAGTAAACGAACCATGCGTCTAATCCGTTGTATTGTCATTTCGTTGTTCCTGCTCTCTCCGGACGGCGTTTACGCGGCCGACGAAACACATCGGTTACACTTCGAAGTGAACGACGAACAAGAAAACCCATTGCCTTGTCGCATCCATCTGTTTGACCAGCAGGGCAGGGCACAGCGCGCTGATGGTCAACCATTCTGGCGTCATCATTTTGTCTGTGATGGCCGTGTCACGCTTGACTTGGAACCAGGCAAATATCGCTATGCCGTCGAGCGAGGACCAGAATACGAACAGGCAAGTGAAACGTTGACGCTGGGACCGGACGGCGACCACAAAGTGGCGATCTCACTTCACCGGTTAGCCGAGCTTCGCAAGCGGGGATGGTACTGCGCCGACCTACACGTTCATCGGCCCGTGAGCGAGATGGAACAACTGATGAAGGCCGAAGATCTCGATTTTGCTCCGGTGATCACTTGGTGGAACAACCGGAACCTCTGGTCAGATCGCTCGATTCCACAAAACTTGTTGAAGAAGTTCGACGGACACCGGCTGTACCACGTGATGGCGGGTGAAGACGAGCGCGAAGGTGGCGCGCTGATGTACTTTGGCATGTCGTCGCCGTTGGACATCACCAAGGCGTCGCGCGAAGTCCCATCGCCGTTGCAGTTTGTCGCGCAAGCACGGCAAAGGAATCCCGACGTTTGGATCGACATTGAAAAACCGTTTTGGTGGGATGTGCCGGTTTGGCTTGCCAGCGGTCAAGCTCAGTCTATCGGCATTGCGAACAACCACATGTGTTGGGCCGAAATGCTGCCGAACGAAGCATGGGGCAAGCCACGTGATCGACAGCGGTTGCCGGACCCGCTTGGCAATGGCTACTGGACGCAAGAAATCTACTATCACATTCTGAATTCGGGCCTGCGCCTTCCTCCATCCGCTGGTAGCGCATCGGGAGTTCTGCCCAACCCAGTCGGATACAACCGCGTCTACGTGCACCTTGAAAAGCCGTTTACGCGTGATGCGTGGTGGGAAGGCCTACGTAATGGCCGCTGCTTCGTCACCAATGGTCCGTTACTCTTGTGCAATGCGAATGGTCAGCTACCCGGCAACGTGCTGACCGCGCCGGCCGGCGACACTCTGGACGTGAAAATCGCCGTGGAGCTCATCCGCCGTGATACCGTCAAACACCTCGAGGTAATACGAAACGGCAAGGTCGTGCACACGCTGGCCTGCGACGACAAGCCGACGCAGCAGCTCACTACGAAATTGTCCTTCTCGGAGCCGGGATGGTTTCTGATTCGTGCCATCGCCGAAAACGATCAGACGTTCCGTTTTGCGTCAACTGGACCGTTTTATGTCGAGATCGGTCGAGACAAACACCATATCAGCCGTACGTCCGTGGAGTTTTTTCAGCAATGGGTTGACCAACGAATCAAGCGAGTCGAAGACAACGTTTCGGAATCACAGCAGGCGGCCGAAGTTTTGAAATACCATGAATCGGCGCGTGAATTCTGGCAGCAGCGATTTGAGATGGCCAACGCGAATTGAAGCGCATCCGAAAAGCTGTAGGGTTGAATATGAACCCATGTTCACGGAATTGGTTTGCTAGGGCCTGGGCTTCTTACACTAACTCTGCGGCCCTCTGCGCTCTTTGCGACCTCTGCGTTTAATTCCTTCCGCGAGGACAAGTCACAATGTTTAAAACGAAATTCGATACTCCAATTCGCAGATTAAGAATTA
>CBDUAB010001083.1:0-1991 GCA_965365045.1 uncultured Planctomycetales bacterium | reverse complement strand
CCTCAGGTGCTGCAAGGATGCACCGCCGCGCCAGCCTCTCGATAATCACAAGGTTGTGAATGTCATGATTCGTGCCTCGAAGTACGTTCGTCTTTTCGCCTTTGCCCTCGTTCTGACATCCGTTGCCACGGAAAGCCGAGCCGATCGACTTTTACGCTGGAAACTGCAGCCTGGCGAAACGATCGATGTCCGGATGGTCCAGGACATGGACATGACTTCCAATGTGCTGGGCAAATCGCTGGCTTCTTCCGCGGATATGTCGATGCTCATGCGATGGATCGTCAAGGATGTGGATCGAGAGGGCGTTACCGAGATGCACCAATCCATTCAACGGTTGCGAATGAAGATACAAACACCGGGCGGCGCACCGGTTGTCTATGATTCGGCCTCGAAAGATCCTCCAGTTGGTATGGCCAAAAATCTGGCCAAGAACATGCAGCCATTGATTGGCCTGGAATTCATTCAAACCATGTCGCCGCGTGGCGAGATCATTGACGTTCGCTTGTCGGAAACGGCAAACGCGAAATTGGCGGGCGCCCCAGAGGGTGCGGAGGTAAGGCAGGTATTTTCCGAGGACGGCGTGAAGTCATTGCTTCATCAAGCCGCCACCGTGCTGCCAGAGAGGGCCGTCAAGCCTGGTGATCAGTGGACGGGTGTCACTCGTACACAAAGTCCAGTTGGCACCTTGGTGATGAATAACGTGTACACCTACCGTGGCACGTTTAAAAAAAATGACCGCGCACTCGAGCGTATTGACGTGGAAGTCAATGTCAGCTTTGCCAAAGGTAACAACGCGTTAGGCGTCAATGTTGAGATCGAACAACAAGACAACCGTGGCGTGATGTACTTTGACGCGGAGCAAGGTCGTTTCGTGGAAACGATGATTTCTCAAAAGATGACGCTTGTTACTGCCATTGGCGACGAGAGTCACCGTCAGCAGCTCAATACCAAGCTGCGGATGCAGTTCGCGGCCGCCGGGTCGCGAGCGGTCGTGCCGGATGTCTCCGTCGGTCGTAAACCTGCCGATACGCGGGGGCGGTAGTTGAAGACTCGCGTTTCGAATCTTGAGCGGAGGGAATTGCACGATGGATCGGCAACGGAACTTTATTGCGATAACTCTTATAGGCTGTATGCTCCTGGCATCCACAGGCTGTATCGCACGCTTTGCCGCAAACATGCTGCACACCAGTTTGGGCAACAAGGTTCTCGCGAAGTTTGAGGGCCTGGAGGAAATGCACGTTGCCGTCGTGGCTGTCTCCGGCCTTTCTTCGTTTGGTCCCACAACCGCCGCCGAGATGATTGCTCGCAAAGTGGAAGCCAAACTGCGCGAAAACGTGTCGGGCATTCAGATTGTCGATCAGCAGGAGATTGGCGACTGGATGGACCACAACGACTGGAATGAGGTCGACTATCAGGAAGTAGGCGCGGCGGTCGGCGCCGACATGGTTGTGGCAATTGATATGCAGTCCTTTAGTCTTTACGACGGCCCCACGCTGTTTCGTGGAAAGTCCGACGTCGTCATCACGGTCTACGACGTAAAAAACCGTGGAGCAATTCTATTCGAGGAAGCGCCGCCGCAAATACTCTATCCGATTGCGGCGGGGTTGCATGTTAGCGGCGACACAAACGAAGCTGTCTTTCGCCGTCGGTTCATCGAATACGCCTCGACTCGCATCGCGCGAAACTTTTACAACTACGATGCCACGACAGACTATGGTCAAGATGCATTGGTGTTAGGTGGCGGGTGAGCAGAGTTTGCCACACCGTTGCCCGTTCCCAGCGTCCCGGGGGAGGCTGTTGAAAAAGTCGCCGAAAGTAGGTCCCGCTTGCCGAGCGGGACCTCAGAATCCGCATGTTTTCCGTTGGCGGAGGTCCCTTCCGGCAGAAGGGACCCACTTATTCAGCAGTCACCGGCGGGGTTGGGGGCACACAGCGGTTGGAAGCCTCCATACGCGTATTTGCCCCCCAACGAAGCGCCGTTACGTGAACCC
>CBDUAB010001082.1:0-1992 GCA_965365045.1 uncultured Planctomycetales bacterium | reverse complement strand
GCGTACTCATTCTGGGATCGGTTTTTACACTGAGAAACAACGAGACGAGCACGGATTATCAGCCCGCGCTGCCAACATTCGTCCAAACACGTTCACGACCAAGCAAAGTTCATGGTTTCGAAAATGCGTATGACAAGCGGCCCGATTGGCATAGCTTTGCCAAACAGCTGCCGGATGTACGGGAAATCTGGATCGAAACGTGGTCGAACGCTCAGTCCGCTTCGTCGCTGACAGGTTCCGTGACTTCCGGCCTGCGACCCGTCGCAAACACAATGACGAGCGCGATCAAAGTGATCGGCCAGAGAATCCTGCCCACACTTCAAACACCGCCAGCCGATGATGGCCAAGCGGCTGGGATTTCAATCTCATCGACGCTTGTTTGATGCCAGAAGGTGCAGGAACGCACTTTCTTCTAGCCCGCGCGCAAGTTTTGAAGTTGCACCATTTAACGGCAAAAGAACGCGTCAGGACCGGAACTTCCCCTTATCCAGTAAACTTTGCCCAATCCACTAAAATCCCGATAACCGAATATTTTACCTAATCGGTCAACTTTACCAAAGCTCCACGTCGATGCCTCACATGCACAGCGGCTAAATTGCCTAGACCGCCAAGTGGTGGAAATCCGCTCAGCATAGCCCGATAGAGGAGCTACCTTCCGTGGCCAAGACGAAAAATGCTAAACCAACGACGGAGCGCCGCATCACGAAGGATCGACGAAGTGAGTCCGAACGCCGCACCGAGGACGTGCCAGTTGCCGTAGATGCCCGTAAGAGCGAACGACGCAACAAAGTGCCACGACGGCGGCAAATCGACCCGACGACCTGCGAGCGAGACTATTCCGCCGACGAAATTGAATTCATGCACGCCCTCGACGAGTACAAGCGTGCCAACGGCCGGATGTTTCCTACGTGCAGTGAGATTTTGGAGGTCATCCGTGGATTGGGCTACGAACGAATCGTTCCACCACTCATGGAGCCATCGACGGTGACCACCGATGCGCCAATGGACACTGTCACCCACGGGTCGACGGAGGCTCCGCCCGCTATTGCATCTAGCGAATTTTCTGACATGCCTTTTGAGGATCTCGAAGAGACGATCGACACAGAAGCAGACGAATAATTAAAACAGCCTCAACTTGCCAAGCGGCGGGTGAGGCTACGTTGCGCGGTTTTCCATCGCCAGCCGGTGCTTGCAGTCTCGGCTGGCGTTTTTGTTTGCGCCTCTCCCGCACGCTTCACAGCGTAGTTTGCCGCAGAAGGTCTTGTCCTGATCAACGATTGTGGCTATCGTTCCCCCCGCTATCCGTCAGCAGCAACGTTGCTAGCACGATTGCCCGTTTTGCCAAGCCTTGAGGGATCGATAGTGGCCACGTGTCGAAGAACACACATCGGTGTGAGGTACGGCAGCTATTTCGCGCGCATGTGTTATAGCTCGCTCGCGCTGATATTGTTTGGAACGGTCGGCTGTCAGATGTCGTCGCGCGGTTACAACGTCGACGGAGTTAGAAATTACCACGTCGGTCGTTACCAGGAAGCAATCCAGAGCTTTCAACAAGCGTTGACGAACGACCCGAACAGTGCGGACGCGTACTACAATTTGGCGGCAACGTATTACGAACTCGGAAAACGAAACAGCGACCGCAATCTGTTAGGTCAGGCCGAAGGTCTCTACAATCAGTGCCTCGATCTCGACCCGAATCACACCGAATGCTACCGCGGGCTGGCGGCGTTGCTCGTTGACACCGATCGTTCCAGGAGCGCGTTTACGCTGCTCAAAGGATGGGCTCAGCAAAACGTTCAGGCCGCGGATGCCCGCATTGAATTGGCACGGCTTTACGAAGAATTTGGTGACAAGGAAAGCGCTTCGCGTTATTTGACGGATGCACTCAACATCGACGCACGGAACCCACGGGCCTGGACCGCTTTGGCACGATTGCGAGAGGATCAGGGACAGCTTGCCCAGGCACTGTCCAACTACCAGCAGGCATACCAG
>CBDUAB010001081.1:0-1995 GCA_965365045.1 uncultured Planctomycetales bacterium | reverse complement strand
GATCCCGAACGTGGAATCGTTTGGGAACTTTCACTGGGATTACTGCCGGCGCACGTGCGCCTGCTGTTGCTTTCGGCGACCGTCGGGAACGCTTATGAATTCACAGCATGGTTGCGTCGTAGTTATCAACGCGACGTGGAATTGGTCGAAAGCGACGAACGTAAGGTTCCGTTAACTTATGAGTGGGTCGGCGATCGATTGTTGTCCGAGCATCTCGAAGCCATCGCCGCCGGTGATGAAGAAAACCGGCGCACGCCAGCCCTCGTGTTTTGTTTTAATCGTGAAGAATGCTGGAACATCGCCGAGCAGCTCAAGGGAAAAAAACTTGTTAACAACGAGTGCAAGGCGACGCTGACGGAAATGCTAAAACAATACGACTGGTCGCAGGGAGCGGGCCCCAAACTCAAACAGATTTTACAACGGGGTGTCGGTGTCCATCATGCGGGCGTGCTGCCGATGTATCGGCGCATCGTCGAACAATTGTTCCAACGCAAGCTCCTTTCAGTTGCTGTGTGCACGGAAACCCTGTCGGCCGGCATCAATTTACCCGCGCGCTCGGTCGTGCTGCCGAATTTGCTCAAAGGCCCACGTGACAACAAAAAAGTCGTGGCGGCCAGCACAGCGCATCAGATTTTTGGCCGCGCCGGTCGACCGCAATTTGACGACCGAGGATACGTGTACGTGCTGGCCCACGAAGATGATGTCAAGATCCAACGCTGGCGCGAGAAGTACGATCAGATTCCGGAAAAAACCAAAGATCCCGGTTTGATCAAGGCCAAGAAGGCATTAAAGCGCAAGATGCCTAAGCGGCGCACGAATCAACAATATTGGACCGCCGCCCAATTCGAAAAACTCCAAACGGCGCCCTCAGGAAAGCTCCGCAGCAAAGGCGTTCTACCCTGGCGCGTGCTCGCCTACTTGCTCGATGCATCACCAGAAATTAAACCGATCCGCGAGTTGATCGGCAAACGGCTACTCGATGAGAACAATATCCTTGCTGGGCAGCAACAACTTGACCGCATGGTGATGACGTTGTGGAAGGCGGGCTACGTCGAATTGGAACCGGCTCCACCTCGAGAGGAATCAGAGCCCGATGGCGACGAATCCGCGCGTTCCGTCAAAGAAGGCGGCAATGATGCCGCGCAAGAGACTCGGAGCGAAGGTTTGTTTGGGCATTTATTATCCCCTGGCAAAGCGGATGAGCCCACAGCGCAAACCATCGACGACGAAGACGACAAACGCCCGCCACGTTATCGCCCTGAAACGGCGCATCCCACCAATCGACTTGCGCTGTTAAGTCACTTTCGTGGCGTAAATCCATTATTCGGAGTTTTCCTGGTGAAACAGCTGGGTATCGCGGATCAAAATGAACGCATTCAAGCTTTGGAAGGTGCACTCGAGTTTCCGCCCAGCGTAGCACGTGATGTCCGCGTACCGAGCATCGATCAATTGCCCCCCGGTCCGCTGGCCACCACGCGGCTAGACCCGTACTTACTGCGACTGGGTTTGGTTTCCGCGGAGGAATTGGGAGCCAAATCAGATGAAGACGATGACGATAGCGACGGCCGCTTCGATCGCGATCGTCCGCGCGTGCTCGCATTAGCCGAGAAGCTGCAGATGCAATTCAACTACGACATCCCCGGTGTCGACATGCGTCGCGTGCAACCGGTGTGGGTGGCCGGTGCGTTGTTTGAATACGGCGACGATTTCAACGCGATGGTGATGGGCAGGAAACTACAGAAGCAAGAGGGAATTGCTTTTCGTCACCTGTTGCGCCTCATCCTGCTGATCAATGAATTCACCGCATTGGCGCCAGCGGACATCGATGCAGATCAATGGCGTGGCGATCTAACCGAACTCAGCGAACGCATCACCCATAGTTGTCGCCGCGTCGATTCGCAAAGCACCCAAAAAGTGCTCGCCGAAGTCGAAGCTCAGCTTGCAACTGAGGTGAAAGCTGACGAAATTCGCCACTTGTGATAGAATGATGCACGT
>CBDUAB010001080.1:0-1999 GCA_965365045.1 uncultured Planctomycetales bacterium | reverse complement strand
CTCATGCGGTGGCCTATCTGGTCGGAATTGTGGGGCTGGTTCTGGACGTCCATCGTAACATTATGATGTGACGTTCAACCTTTTCGACGCAACGGTAATGAGTCAATCATCTCCAGAATCCTTGGCGGCGCTGGCCGCCGCCACGGCGCCACTTGCGATCGATCCACCCATCTGCCTAAGGTAGAGCGAAGCCATCTTGTTGTGAATGCAGCCGAAATCGAGTTCCATGAGGATGCCGCCGTGCCGTCAAGAACAATTTGTTTCTGCGCCTTGTTTTGTTTTGTGTGCCATAGCTTCGCAGTCGAACCGGGCGAGATTTTGCCACGCGACGCCGAATTCGATCCCCAGATTCCATCGCCGGAAGATCATCTGGGCTTCAAGATTGGCCACAGGCACATTTACCATCATGAACTCGTCGGCTACCTGAAGAAGTTGGCCAGCGCGTCCGCGCGCGTGACAATCCAAGAATACGCGCGCAGTTACGGTGGTCGTCCGCTTGTCGTGACATTCATTACGTCCCCGGAAAACCACAAGAAACTAGACGTCATCCGGCGACAACACGTTCAATTGGCCGATCCCGCGGTATCCGCGCAAATCGACATCGGATCGCTTCCTGCGATCATCAATATGGGTTACAGCGTTCATGGCGACGAGCCGAGCGCCGGTAACGTTGCTCCGTTAGTAGCGTATTATGCGGCAGCGGCAATGGGCGATGCTCACAAGCGACTGTTGGACGACGTCGTTATCATGCTCGATCCATGTTTGAACCCGGACGGTTTCGAACGTTTCGCGCATTGGGCAAACAATCACCGTGGCGCCGTTCTCAATCCAGACCCGAATCACCGCGAACACCGGCAAGCTTGGCCGGGCGGGCGTACGAATTACTACTGGTTCGATCTCAACCGTGACTGGTTGCCAGCGCAGCATCCGGAAAGCCACGGACGTGTCGAGATGTTTCACCGTTGGCAACCAAACGTTGTGTTGGACTTTCATGAGATGGGGACCGACGCCACATACTTCTTTCAACCCGGCGTCCCCAAACGCAACCATCCACTCACGCCGTCGCGGAACTTGGAACTGACTCGCGAGTTCGCGAACTTTCACGCGGCAGCGCTCGACAAAATCGGCTCGTTGTACTTCACCGAGGAACAATTTGACGATTTTTATATGGGCAAAGGATCGACGTATCCTGACCTACACGGTTCGATCGGAATCCTGTTTGAACAGGCAAGCGCGCGTGGCCATGTTCAAGAAAGCGTCAACGGCCCATTATCCTTTCCATTTGCAATTCGCAACCACTTTGTGACGTCGCTATCCAGTTTGCAGGCGACGATGAAGCATCGTGCGCAGCTACTGGAACACAAGAGAACTTTCTATCAGGATGTCGCTGCGCTGGTTCGCAATGGAAACAGCAAAGGATACATTGTCACAGCGCCTGCTGATCCGGCACGACTGCATCATTTCCTCGCGATTCTCACACGTCATCAGATCCGTGCATACCGGCTGCTCCGCGACATGCAGATTGACGGCCGGACGTTTCGCGGCGGTGAATCGTTTGTCATCCCGTCCGATCAACCGGAATTCCGCTTCCTTCAGGCACTTTTCGAAAAGCGATTGGAATTTGAGGAGAACATCTTCTACGACGTCTCGACATGGACGCTACCGCTGGCGTTCAATTTGCAGTATGCGGAATTGACAACACTACCAACTGAGGATCAACTTGGAAAACCGTTCTCGCGTGACGCCCTGCCAACGACTCCTTTGGTTACATCGCATAACGATCTGGCGTATGTGATCGATTGGCGCGGCTACTACGCGCCCAAAACACTCTATCGTTTGTTGGCTGACGACATTAAGGTCAAAGTCGCGGCAAAGCCGTTTCGTTTGCAAGTCAGGGGGCAGCTCGACGGGCAGGAGTCGATCTTCGGTCACGGGACACTTTTGGTTCCACTTGGCATCCAACCAGAGAAGCGCGAGCGGGTCGTCGAAATCGTAAGGC
>CBDUAB010001079.1:0-2000 GCA_965365045.1 uncultured Planctomycetales bacterium | reverse complement strand
GCCATTGGACGATGACGGCCGAGCGATCGTCGTGCGCTGGATTAAACGCCGATTTCCACGAAGCTTAATTCGATGACAATTTGAGGCGCAAATCCGCCAAATTCCGGGGGATTTTGAGGTTTTTCGTCCGGATTTGTCATCGATTTATTTCCAGCGTGCCAAGAGTTTGCGGATCCTGCCAGTACCAGCTTTCTCGCCTTCCGAACGTTTCGCCCCTGTTTTCGGGGTGAAATCGCGTTTTTTGCTATTGGGCCGCTTCGAGCTGAAATGTCACATTGCTCCCTCCATGGAGGTTAATTGGATGACAGTTTCGCAGGGAGGTACCCATGAACGGAATCGATTACAAGGACTACTTTTTGCACCCGGCCGAGACCTCGCATCGACGATACGAAGCGATACGCTCTGTATTGTTGGAAGAACAACCGATGCAGGACGTGGCCGGTCGGTATGACATCAGTTATGGAACGATCCGCAACTGGGTCAGCGAATTTTGCCGAGAGCAAGACACTGGTCAGTCGCCCCCCTTTTCGCTCCGTCATCGCGGGGACGTCCCACGGTCGACGAAGCTGACGAAGAAGATTCGGAAATCCAGGTTGCTGATGTTCAGGCGTTGTCACTGGAGACGGGACGCCGACTGATCACTCGGCACGCGGGCATCTTCTTGTTCTTGCCCTTTCTGGCACAATTACGTTTTGACCGTCTCGTCACGAAGGCCGATTACCCGGGATCGCAGATGGTGCCAGCCGTCAATGCCTTGATGAGCTTGCTCACGCTCAAGTTGCTCGACAAGGAACGGCTTAGTCACG
The DNA here is from genome assembly GCA_965365045.1 of uncultured Planctomycetales bacterium. GTDB lineage: Bacteria > Planctomycetota > Planctomycetia > Pirellulales > Pirellulaceae > CBDUAB01. The sequence continues at coordinate 1,194 of CBDUAB010001079.1, read as the reverse complement.
TCGACGATTTCAATTGCGACGAAGCGTTGGGGCTGTTTGCCGGTTTGAATATCTTGCCAAAGAAGAGCTTTGCCACCAATTACTCGTACCGCACCACGCGGACTCATCAGCAGGAACTGCTGAAGGGTTGGGTCAAGAAGTTGTCGCCCTTGCTGTTCCCGGAAGCAGATTCTTTTTCGTTAGACTTTCACGCCATTGGCCACCGCGGCGAGGAAACGGACTTGGAAAACCACTACCAACCGATGCGTGGCAAAGCCGGCCCGAGTGTGCTGACGTTCTTCGCAATGGAGCAAAAAAGCCGGGTTTTCTGCTATGCCAATGCCAATCTGACTCGTTCTCAGCAGTCCGGCGAGATCCTTCGCTTCATTGATTTCTGGCGGAAACTGATGGGGAATAATCCGCAGTGGTTGTACTTCGACTCCAAGCTCACCACGTATGCCGAGTTGTCGCAAATCACAAAGAAAAAGCAAGACATCTCGTTTGTCACGATCCGCCGCCGCGGCAGCAGCATCCTGCGCCGTCTATCGTCTCTGCCGTCCAGCCATTGGAATCGAGCGGTGATCGATATCCCGAAGCGGCGACACCAACGCATTCGTTACGTGGATGAACGCGTCACGTTGCGGGACTACGACGGCGAAGCGCGTCAGATCGCTGTGAAGGGGTTAGGTCGTGAACATCCGACGCTGTTCTTGACGAACAACTTCGAGACCAGCCCTCGTGAATTGGTGATGAACTATGCCCGACGCAACGGCGTGGAGGACGCTTTGGGAAGCAGCGTCAACTTCTTTCACCTGGACTGTCTTTCCAGCGAAGTTCGTCTCAATGTGGATTTGGACACGGTGCTTACGGTATTGGCCAATGGCTGCTACCGTTGGCTCGCAAGCCAACTCCATGGCTTCGACCAGAGCAAACCGAAAGCACTGTACCGCAAGTTTGTGGAGACCTCCGGCGCGGTGGAAGTCGAAAAGGGTCGTCGAATCATCGTGTACTTCGACCGCCGTGCCCACAATCCCATTCTGCGCGAAGCGCGACTCGACAAAGACAACCCGAAGATACCTTGGCTGGCGAATCACCGCCTTGAGTTCGTGTACACCTGACCACCTAAATTGTCATCGAATTAAGCTCCGTGGAAATCGGCGTTGCAATGAACTACGATCAATTTGAGCTTGCGAGAACGTGGCCGACTCGCTCCGC
>CBDUAB010001078.1:0-2003 GCA_965365045.1 uncultured Planctomycetales bacterium | reverse complement strand
CGCGGGCCTCACGGCCCCCGTTCGCCGGTTCATTACGAAGGTTATGTCACTTAACGGCTTGCCTACTCTGGACAATTCAAAGTGGCGATTTCCTTGTAAGAACCATGGCAAACGCTCGACTGCATCGCCAGTCGAATCACTTGGTTTCCATCTCCATCATTCTTGTCTTGCGGCTCGCCCTGGGCGCACCAACAGTTCGAGCCGCCGACGATTCAACCGTCGAATTTGCCCGTGATATTCAACCGATTTTCGCTCAGAAGTGTTTGCTCTGTCACGGTCCTGATGAACAAGAAAGCGGTCTGCGACTTGACCGGCGTGATCAGGCGATCGCTCCAGCCGAATCCGGGGCTGCCGCGATTGTCAGTGGTGACCCGGATGGCAGCGAGCTTATCAAACGCGTAATCAGCACCGACGATGACCAACGGATGCCGCCCGATGGCGACCCTCTCACCACGGACGAAGTTGACCAATTGCGCGATTGGATTGCGGCCGGTGCCAGGTACGATGCCCATTGGGCCTATCGACCGCTGGTCGATGGACCGCCGCCAAAAGTTGAAAACGAAATGTGGACGCGCAACGAGATCGACCACTTTGTCTTGTCACAGTTGGAATCCGCCCACATCGAGCCTTCGCCCACTGCCGATCGTTACACGCTGATCAAACGTCTTTACTATGATCTGCACGGTATTCCGCCCGCGGTCGCAACGGTTGACCGATTCGTTGCGGACAAGAGTCCTGACGCCTGCGAGCGGTTGGTTGATCGCTTGTTGGCCTCACCCCGCTTTGCAGAGCGCTGGACGCGGCATTGGTTGGACAAAGCACGCTATGCCGACTCAGATGGTTACGAAAAAGACAACAATCGCCCGGACGCCTGGCGTTATCGAGACTGGGTGATCGAAGCAATCCAGCGCGATTTGCCCTTTGATGAGTTTACCGTTGAGCAATTGGCCGGCGATATGATTCCAAATCGCAGTGACGATCAACTGCTGGCGACGGCGTTTCACCGTCAAACGCTTACGAACACCGAGGGCGGGACGGATCGCGAACAATGGCGCGTCGCAGCGGTCATGGATCGCACCGAAACGGTCGGTTCGGTATGGCTGGGTCTAACGATCGGCTGTGCCCGCTGCCACAACCACAAATATGATCAGCTCACGCAGCGTGAGTACTATGAACTGTTTGCCTACTTTGATAACGGAGACGAGACGAGCGCGGATGTTCCAATACCCACAGCGGGAATGACGCGATTGGAACGCGCCAAGGCAGAGCATGACAGGAAAGTTGCCGCGCTGCAGACGCGATTGGAAGAGGCTCGCACCAAGGATCTCGAAAGCGAGCTGGAAAAGCTAATCGCCGCGGCGCCCAAACCACGGATGAAGGCTCGCGTCATTGTTGAACGCGAGCAGGACCGGCGGCGCACCCACATTCTCCGCCGCGGCGAATTCAAACAAAAACTCGATCCGGTCGGAACGGGCGCTCCGGCAACGTTGGTCACGTCCGCTACGGATCCAGCAAGTCGACTCGATTTCGCGCGGTGGCTCGTCGATGGCGACAATCCGCTAGTTCCCCGCGTCACGGTCAACCACATCTGGGACCACTTGTTCGGTTTTGGATTGGTGCGAACGTTGAACGATTTTGGTGTGCGCGGAGAACGGCCTTCACATCCGGAGTTGCTTGACTGGCTGGCCTCCGAGTACATCAAGCTTGGCTGGTCTCGCAAGCAGATCATCAAAAAGATCTTGATGTCGGCCACATATCGCCAGTCGTCCCGTCATCGGCCCGAACTGGCCGCTGTCGATCCGACCAACCAACTTCTTCATCGACAGAATCGCTTTCGACTTGAGGCCGAAGCAATTCGCGACTCCTGTTTGTCGGCGGCCGGTTTGCTGGCCGACAAAGTTGGCGGTCCAAGCGTTTTTCCACCGATTCCCAATGGTATCACGGATCTAAACTACAACAGTTCGTTCAAATGGAATACGAGCCAGGGCGAAGACCGCTACCGC
>CBDUAB010001077.1:0-2005 GCA_965365045.1 uncultured Planctomycetales bacterium | reverse complement strand
CGAAGTACTTGAAGAAGTGACTCGTGCGTTACGGAAAGAAGGCATTATCGACGTGACATCCCACTTGGGCCGCGTCTACCTGTCTTCGTTTAGCGCTGGCTACGGCGCCGTGCGAGCCATATTGCAACGGCCCACCGATTTTCAAATTATCGATGGAATTCTGATGGTAGATTCGATCTATGCTGGCTTTGAAGGTGATGGCAGAAAAGTTGACCCCCAAAACATGCAAGCGTTCCGTCGCTTTGCAGCCGCGGCCGCTGAAGGCAACAAAGTGTTCGTTCTGACTCACTCTTATCTGCATACGCCAACCTACGCCAGCACCAAAGAAACAGCGGACGACTTGATCGACTTTGTGGGAGCCGAGCGAGACGCCTCGCCACCGGTTGCCGCCGTTGGCATGAAGCTACAGCGGTCGCACCGTCGCCGGAGTTTCGTTGTACTCGGTTACGCGGGAACGGATGGCGAGGACCACTTGCAACATCTAAGACACATCGGCACATGGCTACCACTGCTGAGATCATTAGAATCTTCAAAGCAAAACGATTCTGCTGACAATTGAAGGTATTTCGTTTGACGAAAAACAAGAGGTATCCGCATGAGACGGCTCTTACATGGCGTGCTCGTATTTTGTTTTTCCGCGACCGTTTGGGCTGAGATGCCGGAGCGGATCACTCCGGTCCCGAAGTATGAACCGGTCGTCACATTGGTCGCCGACGTTATCCGCGAACAGATTGAGCAAAAACAGCTGCCGGCATTCTCGATCTGTTTAGTAGACGGTGACCGCATCATTTGGGCGGAAGGATTTGGCAAGGCGACGCCGGACAAGCCGGCAACCGCCGCCACGATTTACCGTGTGGGGTCCGTTTCAAAACTTTTCACGGACATCGCCTTGATGCAGTTGCTGCAGCAGGATCGTCTGAAATTGGACGCTCCAATTCAGGACTACATCCCCGAATTCCAACCGGAAAACCCGTTCGGCAAATCGATCACATTGCGACAGCTTACTGCCCATCGCTCAGGCTTGGTTCGGGAACCACCCGTTGGGCACTATTTCGATCCGGACGAACCAAGCTTGCGCGAAACCGTCCTCAGCTTGAACCAGACGTCACTGGTCTACCCGCCCGAGGAAAAAACCAAATACTCCAACGCTGGCGTTGCTGTCGTTGGATACGTCATCGAACGGCTTTTGAATCGCCCGTTCGAACAGACAATGAATGAGTCCGTATTCGAGCCGCTCGCCATGGATAGCAGCCGATTCGTACTCGACGATCGTCTCCGCAACGAACTGGCCGACGGACAAATGTGGTCTCACGATGGCCGAACTTTCACAGCGCCGACGTTCAAGCTTGGCACCGTACCGGCCGGCAATCTTTATTCGAACGTGATCGACCTCGGTAAGTTCATGGTTGCCGTGCTAAATGGTGGGAAAGGCGAACGCGGCAACATTTTGGACGCCGAGACACTCGCCACAATGATGAAACCCCAGTTTAACCAGTCGCAATCAGATTATGGAATCGGCTTTCATATCCAAGATTTTGACGGTCATCGTCAGATTGGCCACGGCGGCGCGGTTTACGGTTTTTCGACGCAGCTAACGATATTACCCGACGAACGTGTCGGAGTCGCTGCCGTCACGTCGCGCGACGTGTGCAACGGCGTTGTGCGGCGCGTCGCCGATTTCGCGCTGCGCTGCCTGTTGGCAAAGCGGCACAACAAGGAGATGCCGAAGTTTCCTCGCGCGGGCCCCGTGCCGATGCTGCGCGCAAAGCAGGTCGACGGACTGTATCAAAATGATGAAATGGAAACGGCCCGGCTCATCGAACGCAACGGACGACTGTTCCTGCGGCACAAACAACACCGGCGGGAGCTCAAATCGATTGGTAGCGACTTCGTTACCGATGATGCTTTTGGATATGGAACGACGATCCGCTACGAAAACGCCGACACGTTCACAATGGACGACGAAACGTTCCGGCGCAAAACCGACGAGTGCCCTCCTTCGCTT
>CBDUAB010001076.1:0-2007 GCA_965365045.1 uncultured Planctomycetales bacterium | reverse complement strand
CGCATTCCGAGCGTGGAAAGCTAACGAATCGCACACGCGGATCACGGTCCTTATCATCCTCCGTTCCGGTGACGGCGCCCGCCAGGCCTTTCTTGCCATGAAATCCGTGACGGGTCGCCAAAATAATATCGGACTCGGGCTTAAAGGCGAGCGATGCCCAGAGCGCTTTTTGAATGGCTTCGCTACCGCTTGCCGCCCACAGCACTTTCTCCAAACGCTCACCGCCTGGTTGCGCACGCAGATTCGCCAACAATCGTTCCGTTGCTTGGACTTCGACGACCGTCGTCGCGTTGTAAGACGTCAAAGGAGCGGCATCATAGAACTCGCCGACAGCCTCGGCGTTGGTACGGCCGAGGCCCATGTAATCGAATACTCGCTGCCACCAACGAGTCGGGTTATGTCCGAGGTTGGCAACGAGCACGCCAGACGTAAAGTCAGCCAATTTGCGGCCTTCGGGAGTAAAAAAATAACACCCGTCGCTGTGCGCGATCACGGCCAGCGAAGGTGTGGGCGTGCGTTGCGATCTTGGCTGGTGATCGCGGAGGCTCGTCCGCGCGAGATTCGATGTATCTTCTCCCGCATGATGGATTGGTTCTGTCATGGAATCACAACTAAACCGTTCCTGAGTACAAGATTTCGCTATTTTTCGAACCAGGTTCATGCAGTACCAGCCCGTCACTTGATACCGATACAACGCAGTTTGGCACACCCGTTTGTTGTTTCGCCAGGATAGCTTCCATGGCTTGAACCGCGGCGACGACCTGCCGGTCGGCCGACACGTCGTTGTAGGCAAGTTCACGGATTTCGGCGAGACGTTGTTCCCGATCATCTTCCGCGCCGCCGAACTCAACGTATGCCGTCTCGCGCATGAAGCGTTCAATCGCCTCAACGCCGTAGCCTCGCTGCGATCTTTCTCCCCACGGTTCGACAAACGTTCCATTGTAATGATTATTCAAAGTGATCTTGGCACCAATCGGCGTTTGATCTTCGATGGTGCATTCGACGCCACGCCGCCGACTATGCCCGTTCCAAACGCCGTTGTCGAAACGGAATTGAACTTCTTGCTCAACGTGTCCCGGGAAGTTATCGGGCGTTACCCAGCTCGTGTGGATATCAAATGCGGCTTCACGACCATCATCGAATGCATAGATTAATCGCAATTGAGTTGAGTCCCAGGTATCGCCATCGGCTGGACCAACAATGCCACGCTGCCCCGTACAGGCGATGCTCTGCAACCGTCCACCAAACGTAAAATCAATCAGCTTGAGGTAATGGACGGCGACGTAAGTACCCGGATTACGGCCGGCAATCCATTCCGAGAATTGGCCGCCGGAAATAGATTTGGGTTCCAGAAGCGAACAATAGCCGTTGTTGACGTGCCGCAAGACGCCGTCATGAACCAACGTGCGTAGTTTTTTGTGATCCGGGTCGAGCAATTTGTGATAGACGATCTTTGCCAGTACGCCATGCTTAATCGCTAATCGATCGAGTTCATCCAATTCAGCAAGTGATAGAACCGATGGTTTTTCGACAAGCAAGTGCTTACCCGCTTCGAGCACACTGCGTGCGGATTCGAAATGCCGATTATCAGGCGTTGCGATACAGACGGCGTCGACGCCGCTATCCAGCAGCTTGCCAACGCAGTTTGGTTCGGCGAAGCTCTCGAACTTGGGTAGCTCGGCGGATCGTGTCTCTTGGTACGCTTTTGCCCGGTGACCAGTGCGACTGCCGACGGCCGACATGAGCACGCGGCAGACACCAAAACGATCGTCGTACATGGGCTGAAAATGGACTTGCTCAAAGAAAGGTCGATACGTCTCGTCAAAGATCATTCCCATGCCCACCATGCCCGCGTGAAGCGTGTGGGTAGGGACGACTGCAGGGGGATGCATAGGGCTCATTTCGTGGCGGTCCTGAAAAACCTGGGTAGTCTGATTTGACACGACGACGTGATATTATTACTCAAAGTGAAAGTGTTGTCATTCTAAGCACCCACAACGGGGGTTC
>CBDUAB010001075.1:0-2007 GCA_965365045.1 uncultured Planctomycetales bacterium | reverse complement strand
ATGTCCGCCGTACTACAGACATCGTCGCTATTGAAATCGCAGTCTAACGATTGGTCGGGTATCATCAGCGCCGCTATCTCATCTTGGCTGAGTACGTCGGCGTAGACGCGTATGTCGTCAAAGCGGCCTGCAACCCATTGCGCCTCACCGTTCCCATAAGTCCGACCAACCCCCCAAATATCTTCCATGCCGTTGTTTCCCGGCCAGGGATTAACATCGGGAGTTCTATCTGGCCAGTTTTGGACTGTCACGCCATTGTAGTAGATCGTGATCCCGTCGGCGCTCGATATGGTTGCCGCAACGTGAGACCATTCATCCTGGGACACCCATTCGTCGGTCGTGTCCGAGTCGGTGATTCCGTTTTTTGTGAAACGAATGCGACCGTCGTTAAACACACCGATCCCCCAACCGTCCGCATCCCAGGCAATGTCATCGCCGATTATCCGATTCAATGTGGAATTGGCGCCCGCTTTTGTGGCGACGATGGCGGAGTCGAGATAGATCCAGGCGGCCACTGTGAAATCGTTCGGTATGATGTTAAACACGAGTGACTCCTGCAAATCAAATTGCCAGGATCCGTTTTCGGACAAGCCAACCGACGTTCCAAAACCAGGAGGTCCAGGCAGCGAATAGAGATGGCCTTCGTCAAGCGCCTCCGCCGTCAAACCGGACGCAATGTCAACCAGCGGTGAATCTACTTCGTCCAACGGGAAATGAACGAACAACTGACCGTACGCCGTCGAGCCGAAAACAAACGACACGGAAAAGAGACTCACAAGAAAGATTCGCGCGTGTCTAATTGTCATGGAACGTTCCTCTCAGAATGGGCTTCAGATTCAACTATCAGGCATCGCATACATGCCGGTGCGCCGCCTCTGTCTGATATTTGAGCGGAGTTCAGGCCGTTTTGCAAATAGATTCAGGATTGCGGAGAGCCCACTACGTAAAAGGCACTCTGGTTAGGTGGAGCGCCCGGTTCTGCGCACTCGTTCTACAATCAGGTAAAGCGAACCGGTGATGATGCCAATGAACCCGCCGAGGTAGCTGAAGTTGTGCATCGTCACGGTGACTGGCCGCCAATCAAGTGATACTGATTGATCTTGGGTGCCTCGACGCGCCGAGACTGACCACCGGGCCAATAGACTTCGATCGCTGTCACCTGATCTTCTTGCCCCAAGCCGAAATGTAGGCTCGTCGAATGCTGTGCGTGAATCGAATCACCAGCAACGATGCAGCCGACCTGTTTGGTGTTTGGCGTGTGCACGACGATTCTGGCACCCAGTGGTGACCGCCCGGCAGCTTCTTCGCGGAGTCGGACACCGATCCAATTGTGCGCACTCCGCATGCGGTTGCGGTAAAGATGCAGAATCTGGCCATCACTCCAGCGATCTTCCACGACAAGCAGATCGACCAGGCCATCGCCGTCGATGTCATCTCCGACAACCGCCCTTCCATCGTATTGCTGACCAACACCCATCAAGAAGGCAATGTTTTGGAATCCTTGGCCACCGATGTTCATCAGCAGGACACTTTTTTGATAGCCATCCCATGATTCCGTGCGATCCGAATAGCCAGCCAGCACGTCCTTAAAGAGACCTGCGACCGCGGGGTTGGGCGCTGAATCTCCTTCGTAGATGTCGTGGCACCAAAAATGCGTGCAGTGGTCCTTTGTCGATTGACCGCTCGAGTGACCGTTCGCCACAAAGATGTCTTTGTCGCCGTCGTTATCAAAGTCAAACGAAGTAGCACCCCAAGTCCAACCCGTCCGCGCGACTTGGTCTCGGAAAGCGGGTTCGACAAAGCGATCTTGAGCCGCGAGATACATGCGATTACCGAATCCCATTCGCGCTCGCATCATGTGAATGTCGGGCTGATCTTTGCGCCCCAGCTTCATGTAATCCAGTCGACGGGCCGTCGTTGACGCCATTCCGGTGACAAAGAAATCGAGCCGCCCGTCCAGATTGTAATCGCTGAAAGTAACGGCCATTCCAAAGATGTGGCGCTCAT
>CBDUAB010001074.1:0-2008 GCA_965365045.1 uncultured Planctomycetales bacterium | reverse complement strand
TAGTCTGCACGTCCGTCCTGTCGCCGTGCGCTCTCGCTCAATCGAATGTGTCACGCGTCGATGATGCCGACTCACCGGCTCAGTATTTTTCTCCCACACAGCTACCGCCCGCCTATATGCCCCCGGCAAAGAGGCCAAGAGTCGTCCAGCATGAATTGATCGAGGATCCTTTCGAAGGACTCATTCCTTATGCGCCCCCGAATACGAACCACAAGCGTCCGCCAACGGATGAGATTCAGGCAGGCCCACCACCAGGCCCAACGGCGCAGCAAGACATTTGCCCACCATTTTCGCCATTTTCTCCGGATCCGGATTACACAAACGCACCATTCGACCCAACATGGGAATGGGATGTTTACGACGGCAAATGGTTTAACTGCACGCAACACCCTTGGATCGAACTCGGTCGCGGGCTTTATCGGCCTGGTCCCATCCCGCCATCACCCGATTTCTTGGGCCGCACAAATCTCATCTCGCAAACGTTTCTGCTGTACGGTGATTACCGGTCGGCAATCGCGAACATCGATGTCAACGGCGACGAACGTACCGTGTGGGCACACCGACTTAACTTGGAGTTCGATTACAAATTCACGGCTACCGAACGCATTCACGCCTTCTGGGGGCCGTTAGACGAAGATAACCGCTTCACGCGTGTCGAAGCCAATGATGGCCGCATCACTTTCATCGAAGAATTCGATGACGATTTCGACACTTTGTTTTTTGAAGGCGACCTTGGCTCCATCTGGGGTGGCATTAGCGATCAGTACGCACCGTTCGATTTACCATTTGTCGCCGGCAAGTTCCCGTTGTTTTTCCAGAACGGTGTCTGGATCAACGATGCGGTCGAAGGGTTTGCATTCACGATTCCGGCCCGCCACAGTCACTTACCGCTGATTCCTAATTACGATGTCACGTTCTTTTTCGGCTTTGACGATATCGACAGCGCGGCATTTGCCGGCAACGACAACGCTGCCAGTCTTTATGGCGTGCACGGTTTTTTTGACATGCTCGACGGGCATCTTGAATTGGGCTACGCGCTGGTCGAAGATACCACCGGTTTGGGCCGCACTTACCACAACGTTGGCATGTCGTTCAGCCGTCGATACTTCCAGCGTGTGTCCAATGCCGTACGTATTATTGTCAACACGGGCCAAGCGCCCCATGGTGGACCTGACACCGCGGACGGCACTTTGCTAATGCTGCAGAACGCTCTGATTTCATCGAATCCAAACTATTTTGTTCCGTATTTCAACATGTATGCTGGCTTTGGCAGGCCGCAATCCGCAGCGCGTGTCATTGATAACGTGCTGGCGAATACCGGAATCAACTTTGAAACGGACGGACTAACGGGGTCTCCGACGCTCGACCCGACGGGGCGAAACAGCTGGGGCGGCGCGATGGGTCTCAATTGGTTGGGCCCGGACTTCAGTTGGCAGTGGATTGTCGAGCTGGCAACCGTTCAGACCTTTGGAAATGGCGTTGGCCGTCTGGCGAAAGACGATCAATATGCGATTGGTACGCGGTACCAGATCCCGCTCAATCATGCCTGGCTCTTGCGGCTCGACACGATCCACGGTTTCTTTGAGAATGACGACGACATTAGAGCGGCACGGGCGGAATTGCGGTGGAAGTTCTAACTGGTAGCCATTGGTCGAGGTCGCTGGCGTTGTCAAAGCCATTGTTGGTCAGATCAACCTCGCGTGGATTTATGCCCCTGATGATCTGCGCAGTGAGCAAGTCGATATCCGTGAGGGTCAAGTGAGCATCTTTGTCGAAGTGGATTCTGAGCTGCTTGCGGCGCGAAAGCTTCGCCAACCTAAGTGGGTACGGCGTGGACAGCGGTGCCACATATCGTCTTGTTAGATTTTCACGCCAGGAGATAAGTCAAACCCCGGTCGACACAGATGTTGAACTTAATCGACTCCAATTTGTGAGCACCGACGGCGGCGGTGTCATCTTTGCGAACGCGACGGTCACCATCCAAGTAAATCAGCGTGAGGTGCACCTT
>CBDUAB010001073.1:0-2008 GCA_965365045.1 uncultured Planctomycetales bacterium | reverse complement strand
CGCCCTGCCCTGCTCGGCGGACAGCGCACCTGCGAATTCCCTTGGCCTAGTTGGCCAGTCCATGATGAATCCGAAGAGACCGCGCTGTTGGAAGTGCTGCGGTCCGGGAAATGGTGGTTTGGCGATAAGGTCAAGCAGTTTGAATCCGAGTTCGCCGCGTTTCAAGGGGCCCAACATGCGGTGACCTGCACGAACGGAACGACCGCCATCGAGATGGGTTTGCGCGCCGTAGGCGTCGTCGAGGGTGACGAAGTCATTGTGCCGCCCTACACGTTCATTGCCACGGCAAGCGCCGCGGTGACGGTCGGCGCCATTCCGGTGTTTGCCGACATCGAGCCGGATACACTGTGCCTTGATCCAACTGACGTCGAGCGCAAGATCACGCCGCGCACGCGCGCTGTCGTGCCCGTGCACGTGGCCGGGTTGATCGCCGACATGCAGCGCATCAACGACTTGGCGGCCCAACACGACTTGGCGGTACTCGAAGACGCCGCGCACGCCTGGGGTAGCCAGTTGGATGGCCGCGGAGCCGGAACGTTGGGCCGCTGCGGCACCTTTAGTTTTCAGGAAACCAAAAATATTACCGCGGGCGAAGGCGGCATCCTCGTGACGGATGACGCCGATTTGGCCGAGCTCTGTCGCAGCTTTACCCATTGCGGTCGAACGGAAGGATCGGCTTGGTACGACCACGATGTGTTGGGCAGTAACCTGCGCATGACCGAGTTTCAGGCAGCCGTCTTGATCGCCCAAGGAAGACGGCTCGAGCAGCAAGTGCAACGTCGCCAGTTGAACGCGGCACTCATCGACGACATGTTGGCCGACTTGCCTGCACTTCGCGGACTGGCCACCGCGCCGCGTATGAACCGTCGCAGCTATCACATGTATATTTTCCGCGTGGACGAACAGTCACTTGGCATTTCGCGTGATCGGTTCCTTGAGGCTTTGAATGCCGAAGGCGTGCCGGTGTCGGCTGGCTGGTATCGACCTCTTTACGGTAACGGACTGTTTCAAAACGCCCACGAAGGTCCCGTTCACGGAATTACATCACCGTTGGCTGGCAAAGGTGTCGATTACAGGCCCGTATCCTGTCCCGTTTGCGAACAAGTTTGTCGCGATGCAGTCTGGATTCCACAAAATGTACTACTGGCCGACGAACCGCGCATATTGAAACTGGGCGAAGCAATTCGCAAGATCGTGGCAAGTGCCGAGGAGCTTCGGTAGTTAATCTTATGGATAACGACTTTTTAGGCGGCGTGGTCGAAGGTTTCTATGGGCAACCGTGGACACACGCTCAGCGCCTGCAATTGTTTGGCCAGATGGCCGACTGGGGACTGAACACTTATTTCTATGCGCCCAAAGACGATCTCAAACATCGGGCGATCTGGCGCGAAATCTACACAGAGCAAGAATTAGCATCGTTGGCCGCCTTGATCGATTCCTGCCAGCAACACAAGCTCCGGTTTATTTACGGTTTGAGTCCGGGCCTGGACATTCGCTTTGCTAATCCGTCCGAATTGGAAGCAATTAAACGTCGGTTCGAGCAACTGATCAACGTCGGCGCACAACACTTTGCGCTGTTGTTCGATGACCTTCCGGGAGAGTTGCACGCGGAGGATCGGCGGACTTATGAATCGGTAGCGGCAGCACAAAGCGCGGTGACCAATGGTATCTTCAACTGGGTGCGTGAAAAAATCACGGACAGCCGGTTGTTGTTTTGCCCTACTCCTTATTGTGACCGCATGGATCGTTGGCAGTTGGGAGGTACCGAATACCTGGAGACTGTCGGCCGCTTGCTTGCTCCGGCGATCGATATTCTGTGGACGGGGCCGGAGATAATCTCGCGGGAGATCACGGTCGAGTCCGTCCGCAACTTGAGCCAGCGGATCCAGCGCCCGCCGGTCATTTGGGACAATCTGCACGCCAACGACTACGATCTACGGCGGCTCTACTGTGGTCCGTATTCAGGCCGGCCACCGGAACTGCTGCAAAACGTGCGGGGGATTCTGTC
>CBDUAB010001072.1:0-2011 GCA_965365045.1 uncultured Planctomycetales bacterium | reverse complement strand
ATGCGTAACGTAGGCGTTCGGCATTATCGGTCAGATCCGCATGCAGAACCCGTTGTGCCAAGGCGCGGCCGGCTTCGACGAACTGTGGATCGTTGAGCAATACGAGCGCCTGCAGCGGCGTGTTCGTAATGGATCGTGACACCGCACATACCTCTCGATTGGGCGCATCAAACGCCACCATCGACGGCGGCGGAATCGTGCGTTTCCAAAACGTGTACATGCTGCGACGATAGAGTTTCTCGCCGTGATCCTGGACGAATACTTGGGCCGTCGCTGGCGTGCTGCCGAAGTGGCTTATCTCTTTCCATAAACCGAATGGCTGATATGGGTGTACGCTCGATCCGCCGATACGCGGGCTCAACAGGCCTCCAGTGGATAGGGCGAGGTCGCGGACAAGTTCCGCCTGTAAGCGAAACCGCGGACCACGGGCCAACAAGGTGTTTCGCGGATCCCGTTCAAACAACACCGGAGTAACTGACGACGATTGACGGTACGTCGCCGACATCACAATTTGCTTGATCGCCCCTTTCACGTCCCAGCCGCTTTCCACAAAGTCGACGGCGAGCCAGTCCAACAATTCGGGATGGGTTGGCCAAGCGCCTTGGGAGCCAAAGTCATCCACCGTCGACACGATTCCACGGCCAAACAACATTTGCCACAGTCGATTGACTGCTACGCGAGCCGTGAGCGGATGGTCGGGCTGTACCAACCACTGCGCCAGCCCCAAGCGGTTGGCGGGGGCGTCGTCGGACAGCGGCGGCAGACAATCGGGTGTACCAGGTTCCACCTTCTCGGCCGGCTGGTCGTATTGACCGCGGCGCAGAACAAAAGTCTCACGGGGTTTTTCCATGGCGTTCATCACCATGACTTCGAAAGCATCGGTAACTTCCTGTAAACGCTGCTCCAAGTCTTCCATCTGGAAACGCAAGTTGCTTAATTCGGGTGCGACGGAATTGTAGTAACTCCGTAGACGTTCACCCTGCGCGCCCGAGCGATCATCTCGAGCAACAGCTAGGATTTCTTGGACATCCGCCGGCATGTTGGTTCCGTCGTCATTGCCAGTGACCGCATAGAGCCGGTATTTGCCAGCGGTCAGATTACCCTGACGTTTTGGTCCCCCACCCCATACAAGCATTACCGTGATGTATGGTGTTTCATTGGCATGCACCGGACGCTCGAGCTGAAACGTAATGTGTTGTGGTTTGTCGGTTTCGGGAAATGGCGACCAGCCGTTGAAATCTCGCTCGTCCAAGCAATCGACGGGTGGCAAGTCAGGGTGCGAAAAACTGGCCGTTGCCGTCCGAAAGCCCAACGTCTTGTACAAATCAACTTGATCGGATGGCAGTGCCGTCGCCGAAGCGGAGAATCCCGTCAGCACAAATCCGCCCTTAAAATCTCCACCGCCATGACCACTGCGTCCGTCGGGAAAGCTCTCGTCGGGCAAGAACTCCATTCGCAGCGCGGTCACATTATCCACGTCGATTCGCGCGGAGATCGACGGTGAACGGCCAGACGCACTAGGTACAAACACGGTTCCGTCGTCGAGCACTTTGTATGCCGTTCCGCGATTCGGCGACGTTACTTTTATTACCTCCGCCGGGTGCAGATGTAGGTCTTTACCAAGTTCCGCCAGTTTGCGGCGTGCTACTTCTTCCCATTCAGACTGACTGGCCAGCGGCTGCTGTAGCGTAGCTGACAAGCTGGCCAAGTCGGCGCGGATTTGTTTCGCCTCGGCGGCCGATCCGAGCACGCTATGGGCTCTAATTTTCGGAGTTGCATTGCGTCCGCCGTCCCCATCGAGACCTCGGTCGTCAATTGTGTTGAAGTAGGCAAAGAACCGATAGAAATCGCGTTGTGTAAGCGGATCGTATTTGTGATCGTGGCATTGCGCACAGCCGAACGTCAAACCGAGAAACGCAGCCGCTGTCGTCTTCACGCGGTCAACCGTGTAAGTCACCAAGTTTTCATCGGGAATCGTGCCGCCCTCGTGCGTAATCATGTGATTGCGATT
>CBDUAB010001071.1:0-2012 GCA_965365045.1 uncultured Planctomycetales bacterium | reverse complement strand
AGATTCTGATTTCCCATCGAAACATAGGCTTGAGGAAACGCAAATCCATAATACTCTTTGTTCCAGCGAGCTGATCCATCGGGTTGCTTTTCTACGCCGATTGACTCGGCTAAGAAGTAATCTTCGCCATACAGAAAGTCCATCCGCACCCCGAGGCCACGACCGCATTGGGGCAATTCCTTTTCCGCCACCATATACAGTTGGTTCAGCATCCCTTCATTACTGCGATCGACCGCGTTGTATGGCCCGTTGAACTTACTGTTCGGACTGGATGTGTTTCCGATGAACCCACCGTCCAACCATCCGTGAAAATTGATGCCACACGGCCGCTGCGGAAATAGAAACCATTGATCGTCGCAGCACGTGTTACAGCCACCGCAGGTCGAGCCGCATGTCGACCCAATATTCGCACTACACAAAAGATCGCTATTCGCGTCCGCCTGTGAGAGAATTGTACCCAACAATAGACAACTGGCAATTAACAACTCTGTCCGTCGCATACTGAACTCCGAAGCATGAAACACCGACCACGTGATTCCGATAGAGATGGCGAATCACTCCACTCAACGTATCGGGCCGGTGGCCGAAATGTGTGAAGTTCATGCGGAAGGGATCAAAAAAGCATGTCCGCTAGCAACGGAAAATACGAGAAATCTAGGATTGCCTTCACGGAACACGCAATTTGCCCAACTGATCCGACCGTTGAAGTTTAGTGAAAGTAGTCTCGGCGTAGTGAACTTAAGACTCGCAAGAACTTCGTCCAATTGCCTTACTGAGAATCGTTGGATATGCAAGCAACTTCTTGACAAAGCACTAGACCGATGATGTCAGAATCGTGGACTTACATAACAATCTGGATTGCCGTTTCTTGCTATGCGCTGGGGACGAGCATCATGCTCCTGCGGACCACGGAACCCAAGTGGCTACGCTGGGTCTGGGCTGCTGGTGCCGGTTTGTTGTGGGTACACGCGTTGCTTGCGTTTAGCGCGTTCTATCAATGGAGCTTCACTGTTGCATTTGCAGAAACGGCGCGCCAAACGTTTGAGTTAACTGGTTGGCAAAGCGGTGCTGGCCTCTATGCGAACTTCGTATATGGGATTGCCTGGACAGCAGATGCCGGATTTTTGTGGCTGAAAGGTTGGCGACGCTACCGTCAACGGCAAACCTGGCTGACAGTGGTTGTGCACGGCTATCTGGGGTTCATCGTTTTTAATGGAACGGTTGTTTTTGGCGACGGACCAATTCGTTGGTTTGGCGTGGTGGTCTTTGGTTGGCTTGCTGTTTGCGTACTAATTGCGATTAAGCGAATGCGTCTTTGACCGCCAATTTCCAACCGGGGACAACATCATCCGCGTTGAGCACGTCACCTATGGATAGGACAATGATGTCCTTGGCCGACCGATATACCTGAAACGTCTCGGTGCCTGGGTCTGCCACCAAGACCATACGAACACCGGCCGAGAGCCAGGAAAGCGACTTGTATTCGACTTCGCTGAACTTATCGTTCGAAGACACAGTTTCCGCGACGAAATCTGGTGCCAGGCGCAGATATCCGCTTGTATCGTCGACCATTGCCAGACGAGACGTACTCACGAATGCGACATCCGGTGCGCGAACCGTATCGGGATCCTGCTCAATAACAAAACCGGTTTCGGCAGCGTAAACGGTGCCAAGTTCGTTCTCGTGCACGTGCCTCGCTAACCGCCAATGAATGTTGCTGGTGACGCGACCATGTACATTACCGGCGGGTGACATCATGCGCAGCACTCCTTTGACCAACTCATAGCGATGATCGTCACGCGAAAGGGCGGCCAGCTGCTCAGCGGTCGTTATGTCTGATGTCGTTGACAATGTTGATACCGAGGTTTTTGCGGCAAACAAATGTATCGTGATTCCTTGATTCTAACACGATAGCCGGTGAGAGGCCAAACGACCGCCACCACGGGAGTTTGCCCGTAGTCACCGCGCGGGTCGCAGAATGATCGTTCGGAAGTCTCCCAAGAATCCGTCGA
>CBDUAB010001070.1:0-2019 GCA_965365045.1 uncultured Planctomycetales bacterium | reverse complement strand
TTCTAAATCGCCTGGCGGAAGCGCGAAAAAATCGTGAAGTCGACTGGCTGCGGCCGGACAGCAAGTCTCAAGTGACGGTCGAGTATGATGACGACACTCCGCAGCGAATTGATACCGTCGTTGTTTCGACTCAGCACTCGCCCGAAGTTGACAACAAATCTATTCGTGAATTCGTCATCGAGAGAATCATCAAGCCATTACTTCCCGCGGGTCTCGTTGACGACAACATCATCTATCACGTTAACCCAACGGGTCGATTTGTTGTCGGCGGACCGCACGGTGACTGTGGACTGACTGGGCGTAAAATCATTGTCGACACCTACGGTGGTTGGGGACGGCACGGTGGTGGTGCGTTCAGTGGCAAGGATCCCACGAAAGTCGATCGCAGTGCGGCTTACATGGCGCGTCACATCGCCAAGAACATCGTGGCAGCGGGTTTGGCCGATCGTTGTGAAGTGCAGTTGGCGTATGCCATTGGAATCTCGGAACCGGTAAGTGTTTACGTCGACACGGAGGGGACCGGCCGTATCGAAGACGCACGTATCTGTAGCTTGGTTCGCGAACTCTTTCCGCTGACACCGAGCGGCATCATCGAATACCTCGATTTGCGCCGTCCGATCTTTAAAGCGACCGCGACCGGAGGTCATTTTGGGCGCAGCGAACCTGAGTTCACGTGGGAGCATACAAACAAAGCAGCGGAGCTCGCTGATAAAGCTGGCGTGGGGGCGGCTGCCAGTTAGGAACCTCGCACTGAAATTGCGATTTCAGAGAGGGACATTATGACGGCATTTGTCCGGTGTGTCTCGCTATCGGAAGTCGCGGCGAACGTTCCGAGGCGGCCTCCCCATGCACGGCAGCTTGCCGATGCAGCCAGAGGTACCGCTGGAGTGTTAGTTTTGCCGCTAGCCGTGTGGTTTCTCATACGGCGGTGGTACGGGGCTTTTTCCTCGCCGCTTGACGCCGGACACTTGATTCCACTGGCATTCGTTTTGGTTACCGTGGCTTGGTGTTTGACCCTATCCGCACGTGTGGTCGCTTCGTGGCAATTGCTTTTGAAAACATTACCGCTGCTGTCGGTTGTCGCCGTGGGAATTTCTGTTTCCTTGCCGGGCTCTGATCCAGTCACGCTGGCTGCATTCTGGGCGGTCATAGTTTTGGGCACCTTACCGTTACTAACGCGGTGTTATTTTTGCCGCGATGAAAAGCCAACCGTGGTAGACAAAGGTCGAATTGCGCGGGCAAATGCCGGAAACGATGCACAATCTCTCGATCAATTGAGAGCCGGCGAATTACCGATTGATGAATCGCGCGAGGCGAATGCCGGGCAGGACGTTGCGTTCGGTCAAGTCGATGAGCGTTCCAGTTTGAACGACGAAGTGACACACCAGATCACTCGCGCACGACTTGCGGACGGCAGCCACGTCGTGCATGGTGTTTTGCGGGCAAGTTTTGCCGCGGGTGAACGATTAGCAAGTGTCCACGTTGGATTCTGTCCGCCGTTTCAATGCCGACCGCGGATCGAAACATCTTGGTCCGAGGGGCCTGAATCAACCGTCAAACCGGCGCAGATACTTCCGTACGGTGCCAGATTCGATGTTTGGTTGGCATCCAAACCCACTGCTGAGACGAGTGTTCTCATCGAGTTTCACGCCGTGGCGTAGTTGCACAACTCACTTTGTGTCATCCTGAAGGAGCAACGGCGACTGGAGGATCTGCCAACGACGTTCTCTGTTTTAGAAAGCTTAACCAGAAGCATGGCACGCTGGCCGCGACATTTTCGCACGACGATTTTCACCTACGCCACCGTATTCACGCTGTTTCCATTGCTGTGTTATTTGGCATATCGCTGGGTTCGCGGGTAGCGTTTCGTATTAATCGTGGAAGCACATCGCCGTTTCATGAGCGCATAAGAACTTACGACGAGGAAAAAGAGGAAGACGATGATTCATGCAGTGATTATGGCCGGTGGTTCCGGTACTCGTTTTTGGCCCGCCAGCCGCGCCGCAGGTCAGCACGGGC
>CBDUAB010001069.1:0-2021 GCA_965365045.1 uncultured Planctomycetales bacterium | reverse complement strand
ATTCTACGGATGTGATTGTGCGTGCGGAAGTTGTAGCAATTGGTGACGAGTTGACGAGCGGGCAACGCGTGGACACCAATAGCGCGTGGATTAGTCAGCGTTTAGCTGAAATTGGCGTGACCACGTCTTTTCATACTACCGTTGCCGACGATCTGTTAGCTTGCGTGGAAGTGTTCCGATTGGCCGGTGGGCGTGCGGATGTCGTGATCATGACCGGAGGCCTAGGCCCGACGGCCGACGATTTAACTCGTGAAGCCATGGCGCAAGCCTCCCAGCGGCCGCTGGAGTTGCGTGACGACGTACTGGCACACATTCGAACGATGTTTGCCAGCCGACGTCGAGAGATGCCCGCTCGCAACCGCGTACAAGCAATGTTTCCTCAGGGCAGCCAGGTCATCGACAATCCCAACGGTACGGCGCCCGGTATCGATCTCACGTTGACTGATTCCGCGGGTATTTCGTGTCGCTATTTTGCTTTGCCGGGCGTGCCCGCTGAGATGCGCGAAATGTGGTGCCGCAGTGTGCAGCCGTCACTTCTCGAAATGGGGGCTTGCCGGCGTGTGATTGCGCACCGGCGCATCAAGTGCTTTGGCGTAGGGGAAAGCGACCTTGAGCAAATGTTACCGGATCTGATTCGTCGCGGCAGGTCTCCATCCGTAGGAATCACGGTTCACAAGGCCACGATTACTTTGCGCGTCACCGCGGAAGGCGTCGACACGGCCGCTTGCGAAAAGCTCATGCAACCCACGGTGCAGTCGATTCGAGATTGCTTGGGGGATTTAGTGTTCGGCGAAGAGGACGACGAACTGCAACATGCGGTCTGTTCACAGCTCACCAGTTGCGGACGGACGTTATCCACATTGGAGTGGGGAACGCCGGGAATTATCAGCCGTTGGTTGAGCGAACTCGATGCCGCTTCGTATGCGGGTGGACTTGTCGTTGCCTCCGAAAACGCGGCGCTGGGGTTGCTTGGAGAGAAACAATTGGCCAACACCACGGACGCAAAATCGTTGTGTTCTCAGTTGGCCGTGGCGACCCGCGGTCGCTTTGAGACCGACTACGCATTGGTCGTTGGACCGGTGCACCAGCCGAGCGGCGGAGAGACTGCTAAGATCTGGTTGGCATTGGCCGATGGTGACAAAATAAGATGTGTCTCGCTCGACTATTTGGGGCATCCCGACATCCTGGCGGAGCGGGCGGCCAAGCAATCCCTCAATCTACTGCGAAAAACATTACTGAACTTTGGCGGCAAGAATACGTAGAATAAACATCGGGGCGAAGTGGAGTTGGGCCTGAGTTACGGGT
Source organism: uncultured Planctomycetales bacterium (assembly GCA_965365045.1). Taxonomy (GTDB): domain Bacteria; phylum Planctomycetota; class Planctomycetia; order Pirellulales; family Pirellulaceae; genus CBDUAB01. Next base: position 716 of record CBDUAB010001069.1, on the reverse strand, counting down.
TGTGCCGGCTGAGTTGCTTTTTGTGCCAGCCGGACGTTTGGCGAAACTTGTTGTGTTTTTTGGCCAGGAGCATTAGGCTGAAGGGATGAGCTTATCGCCCGGCCGCCCAACCGGAATGTGGAGCCTGCTGGCTCCTGTACGTTGAATTCCCTTTGCAAAAAGCCCCAACTATGCCTGTTTTTCCCTCCACATCACGCTCTCGCTCTCGACGACGTCGTGGTCTATCAGCGGGTGAGTTCCTCGAGGACCGAGTTCTGCTTGCCTTTAATCCGACGCCAATGGAGCAAGAGGCGCTCGAGCATGTAAACCGAATGCGGATGGATCCACAGCGTGAGTTGGCCGTGCTCTTTGATTCGTTCGTACCTCTTCTCGCGAAGGATGCCGAAGTCCAACGCGCGATTGAACATTTCGGAGTGAGTTCGACGGAGTTGCAATCGCAATGGTCACAGCTCAATGCTGTTCCTCCGTTGGCCTGGAGTGAAAGTCTGTCCGATGCGGCCGCCCTGCACAACGACGAAATGGTCGAGCATGACATGCAAGCTCATCAACTTCCGGGCGAAGATCCTTTGTTGGATCGCGTTCGCGATGCTGGTTACGACGGCAACCTTATTCTTGAAAATGTTTATGCCTTTGCCGAGAGTATGTTACACGGTCATGCCGGGTTTGTCATCGATTGGGGAGATACCCGGCACCCTGCGCGAAACTCCACCTCAAGC
>CBDUAB010001068.1:0-2033 GCA_965365045.1 uncultured Planctomycetales bacterium | reverse complement strand
TCGACTGTAAGAGTTCCGAAACGAACGTAACTTAATTTGCCATACGACGTTAACTACGCTAGCGTTTTTGACCGTTTCACGAATGAGAAATGAGTGTGGAACACTAATCAACACTAATCAACGCTAATCAAAATCTGGTATTAGCGGAGATTAGCGAAGATTTGTGTTCCGTTGTTCAACAGCTCACACCAGAAGCAGTTCCAACTGATCGACGAACGCTAGCGAGCTTGAGCCTTGATACAGCAGTTCATTACATTCGTTTGCGAAGTCATACAGTCAAACTAACCGAATCAAGGATATTCCACCATCGATTCTACCGCTGGGCGCGTGTCACATTAGTTCCTTCAGTCTTGTTCCTGCGGATTTGTTTCCCCACGGGTTTCCCCAATCCATTCCATCTATCAATTCTTCCCATTTTCAGCTTCCGAACCGACGCCAAAACAATTCACATTCAGTTTTCGGCCGCTCATTCTAATTACAACCGCGTTGACCTATCACAATCAACAGCGCATGCTAATTACTAATACTTTCGTGAGGTATTCCACGGTGCCACAAACCGTCTTATTCTGTCCTGGCTGCAATGAAAAATTTGCGGTTCCCGATTCGGAACCGTGTTGCCCCCAATGTGGCGAAACTATGTCATCGCTGGCGGATGCTCCCACGCTCGCCGTGTTCGAAGTAGAAGCCCGCGACACGTATGTCCACGGCTTTGCTGATGACGATGATACGATAACTGACCCTTTGACTGGGCGGCACTTGGCCGCGTATTCCATCGGTACGCTGATTGGCAAAGGTGGCATGGCGCGCGTTTATCGCGCTCGGCATCTGACGTTGGGACGCATCTGCGCAATTAAGGTATTGAATTCCGAAGTCGTCCGCCGCAATCCCGAGCTCTTGGAGCTGTTCTTTTCCGAAGCTCGTTCTGCCGCCGCATTGATTCACCCGCACGTCGTCACGGTCCACAACCTGGCTCATGACGAGGGTTGGCACTTGATTGAGCTGGAATACGTCGATGGCGAGACGTTGCAAAGTGCGCTTGAGTCACAGGGCCAAGTTGAATTGCCGCAGGCGGTTGTTTGGATTGACCAAGCATGCTCGGCGTTAGCCGCAGCTCACCAAATAGGCATCATCCACCGCGATATCAAGCCCTCGAATATCTTGATCAATTCCCGAGGGATCGCAAAGCTGGCCGACTTTGGTTTGGCAAAACGAGTTGTTTCCACCGAAGGCAGCACTGAATCGCTAATGGGAACGCCATATTTCATGGCCCCGGAACTTTTTGCCGGCACCCGCGCATCGAAATGTTCTGATGTGTACGCATTCGGTGTGACATTTTACAGCGTGCTTGCCGGTCGGCCGCCGTATGTCGACAGCTCCGTCTCCGAAGTTGCCCGGTTGCACGCATCCGCGGAGATTCCCGACGTCCGTGAAATCCGCGCCGACATTCCGCGCTCAGTCGCGGACCTGATCATGCGCTGTTTGGCAAAGCAGCCAAAGAAACGACCCGCCGACGCGGTCGCGTTATACACAGAACTTCAATCGGTTGTTGGCAGTCTACGAACTGCCACAAGCCTGATTGTCGCGGCACTGGAGAAAACCGAGCTTGGCTACGACCGCGACGGTGATCGATATACGGTCCGTGTAGAATTGGAAACAGGACGGACGCAAGTTGTTTTTATCGAGCCGCGCATCAACACCATGTTTCATCGCCGTGTGATTAGCGTAAGTAGCGTCTGCTGTGCGGCAAGTGACGGTTTTTACGAACAAGCACTGGAGCTTAATCGTTTGATCCCCCGCGGCGCCGTAGCATTGGACGATGTTGCAGGCAAGCGACAGTTTGTCGTCACGGACTCCCTTAATCAATCGACATGCGAGCCAGAGGACATTTGTCAGAGTATTGCCTCGGTCGCGCAACATGCCGATCAAATTGAGTTGTTGTTGACGAGCCAGGATGTCAATTAGCGACAACGGACCTTGCGCGTGGCGCCGGGATTAATCACAGAGCTTCGTCGCCAATAGGTTTAAGAAAAGTC
>CBDUAB010001067.1:0-2046 GCA_965365045.1 uncultured Planctomycetales bacterium | reverse complement strand
GGCCGCTACCGCGTCCGACCTCCCCGCTCCGCGGGGAGGTGTGGATACATTCTTAATAAATCCTCATCTTTCGCTCGCCTAAAACTAAAACACTCATTTCTCCCAGATGGACTTGAGTTCATTGACCTCAAGACTGAGGAGCTTCGCGTCACCGCCATCCGCGAAGGCTTTGACGCTTGCGGCTTCGCCTTTTTTCTCGCGCTGCTTCGTGATGAACACGCGACCTTGGTTGCCGACGATCTCCAACATGGGCCGGTCCACCAAGACTTGTATCGAGACTTTGCCATCAACGGGCTTCAACTCGGCGCCACTCAGGCTGTTGCCTCGAACGTCGTATGTCACACGCTCGCCGCCAATGTCGAGACCGACAGCCGTTGCGTTGCCGATCGCGAAGCTTGCGCGGATATCAAATATGTCACCCGAGACCTGCAGACCAGCCGTCTTGCCGGCCGCTAGGCCCATGTTTTTGATCGAGTGGGCCTTCTTGTGGAGCTTTTCGATCTCCTTCACCGGTTCCGCGAACATACGAATTCCATCAGCCGTTGTCCGCAGCGTCAGACGATGAGGAAAGCTGAACGTCTGGTTGAACGGCATGCCTGGCATCGCGATCCTGGCCCAGCCGATTTGAATGCGTCGGCCGTCCGGCGTGTTGCTGAATAGTTGCGAGGCATAGTAATCGCCATGATGAACCTGGTGCTTGCCATCGTGCTCTGGTTTAAAGGTCTTGCCGTCAAATTCACCGATGGCATACCGGGCGTCGGCAGCAAAGACGACCCAGCGCGTGTTGTTCTCGTCGCCATCGACAGGCAGTTCAAATAGCTCCGCGCACTCGTAGTAGCCGCTGAGCTTGCTCTGCAGTTTCCATTGCTTCATGTCTGGCGAAGAGTAAAACGCAATCGACCTGCCGGCTTCCTCCGATTCATCGTAGACGGCCATCACCCAGTGTTTGCCGGGCTCGTACCAAATGATCTTCGGATCACGGCCGCCATGTTTGACGACCGGGTTGCCTTCGTATTCGATAAAGGTCCGGCCGCGATCATTACTGTATGCGATGCATTCGCCGCGCCCGGTACTTGTCCAGGAAGCGACGATTACCTTTTCCTCACCGGTCTGCCAACCCGCGGTGTTCTCCTCGTCGATAACGGCTCCACCGGAAAACGCCCAGTCGCCATGCCGTTTGTTGTAGATCGCAATCGGAAGCTGATCCCAATGCACGAGGTCGCTGCTGACCGCGTGCCCCCAGTGCATGTTGCCCCAATTCCAGCCATAGGGGTTGTGCTGGAAATAGAGATGCCACTCGCCGTCGTAATAAACCATCCCGTTTGGATCGTTGTTCCAGCCGAGCTTTTGAGAAAAGTGAAACTGCGGGCGCAGCGGCTCACTGTAGAATCGGTCGGAGCCCGGGATTTCATCGGCTTGTTCGACCAATGCCAAAGCTTGCTCCGACGCACCCTTCACACGTAGCGTCGCCGTTTCTCCCGCAAATTCGCTGACGTCGAGAAACGACCAGAACTGGGCCTCTTCAGTGGCTCCTGCCAATTCGGCATCAAACTCCCGCACGTTCTGGCCGTCAATCCGCAAGTCAACGCGGCTTTTGCGAGCACCGGTGCGAATCGGAAAGAGCAGGTAGCGATTTTGAAGCACGAACTCTTTGGTTAACACCGCGTTGCGATTAGGCGTTTTCGGTTTCTCATCCGACAACATAATTTGATCGACATTCACGTGACCCCAGCCACCAGTCGCCTGGTCGACAATCTGAATCGTTGCTGTCTTGTCTGCCAAACCTGTGACGTCCCAGAAGTGCGAGACAAGCTGCTCGCTCCCGCCGGGCTCAGAATTGGGGCCTACGGCAGTGCGCACGATCTCTCCGTCAATCAACAGATTGATGCAGGTTTCTCCTTCGTGGCCTCCACCACCAATCAGGAAGCTAAGAAAGCCACGCTGGATCTTGAGCGGCGGCGACGTGAGTGTGCCGGTCGTAGCGTCACCTTTGTAAAACGTATTGACCAATCCTTCTCCCTCAAAGCCGGCCACTTCCATCTGCCC
>CBDUAB010001066.1:0-2048 GCA_965365045.1 uncultured Planctomycetales bacterium | reverse complement strand
CAGCAACTAGGTTGTTTCATAGAGTCCATCGAAACCGAAACTTTCCGCAACACGAACAGAATGTGCTAGCTGCATTTCTCAAGAAGGCCGGAACAAGCGGCGCGATAGTTGTCGATTCTGGTGGACCGTTACCATGCCGCGCTGTTCCGGCGGAAATCTCCAACAGACATTGATCTCCCAGTTCATGACGGAACAGCGCGGCGTTGAAAGTAACAACCGACGTTGCGTTGCTTGCGCCGCTTGTTCCGGCCTACGACTCTTCCGGCAATGGTTCCACCTACGTGAGAAAATCCAGGCTGGATCAGCCACACTACTTGATTATCGACAAAGTTAGCATCTTGGCAAGAAAATCGTGACGTGGCGTCACCTTCTACTTCAGCGGAATTGATCGAACAAGTCGTGATCCGGCCAGTTGTCGACATCATTGATCGCCGGCTGCAGATCGTCCAGCAGAGTGTTTACAACGCGCGAAGTAAAGGGACTCACGCGCGTGTTGAACAGGATCACCACGTTGCGGCCGTCATGGCGACGAATCAAACAGGTGTTCGTGCCTGGCAATGAACCGCTGTGGGATGCGCTTATCTGGCCAGCGTCGTCCACGTCAACGGACCACCCAAAGCCATAGTAATGCAATTTGGGGACGCTTTTTTTATCATGCCCTGCCAAACCGGGCGGACGTTCAAACATGGCGCGTACGAATTCGGACCCGAGGATGGGGCAATTGTCAGCGGAGTCAAAAGCACATCCAAACCGAGCCAGATCAACGGCCGATGCAATCCACGCGCCGTGCGAGTCCATCGCCTCCAGATACCACGCCCCGTACGGTTGCGGCACACGTTGGTCCAAGTCATCGGCGAACACGGATGTGCCGAACTCAGGATGATAGTAACGAACTTCGCGCGGTTGACGCCCTGCAAGTCGCGTGCTGCCGATCCGCATTGAAGTTATGCCAAGCGGGGCGAGCACATTTTCTCTTACATGCGTCTCGTACGGCTTTCCACCGAGCACCTCAATCACGCGACCGAGCAGGCAGTATCCGTAGTTGGAATACGCATAACGGTGTCCGGGATCGAAGTCGAGTTGCTGACCAAGCATCGCGCGAATCACCTCCGTCGGTGCCGCCGGCGCGGGTACATTCAACATGTTGGCGAAGCGAACCGACTGAAACATCGCGTCGAAAGATCGGTCACGGTCCCAGCCACCCCGATGTTGCAACAGATGCCGAATCGTGATCGCCTGCTGTCGCTTGTCAAATTCAACACCTGATTCCAGGTGTGGTTCGAAATCGAGAAGGTCGAAAACTTTGTCGTCAAGATTCAGTGTTTTTCGTTCCACCAGTTGCATGATTGCGGTGGCTGTCACTGGTTTGGAGATACTGGCAATGCGGAAGAGGCTCTCTGGTGTGACCGGTTGCCGAGTGGCCACATCGGCATAACCGAATCCCCGTGCGTAAACGAGGCGGCCTCCATCCGTGATGGCCAGTGCCGCACCAGGGACACGGTGCTTTTTCATGAAAGCTTGCAGGACAAGGTCGACACTCTGCAATTGCGTTGCCGTATGTCCCGTGCTTACGGCGTGCGCCGCTTGCGATGGCTGATAGCCGGGACCCCGCAAAACGCGTCCCGGACGTTGTCCCGTGAACCGTCCGTCGCGCCAGACTAGCGTGCCATTAACAAGGACGTATTTCATTCCCTTGGCAATCTCGTGCGGCTTGGCAAACGTTGCTCGATCCGCGAGTTGTTCAAAGTCGAAAACTATGACGTCGGCAGCCTGTCCTTGGGCGATGCGTCCCCGATCGTAAACCAATACGTTATTGGTTGCCGCGGCGCTGGCCTGTGAAATAGCCTGCTCCAGCGAAATGGCGCCGAGGTCCCGCACATAACGCGACAGCAAGCGCGGGAAGGAGCCAAATGCCCGTGGGTGAGAAGCACTACTGGCCCCACCGGCGGGCCCCACGTCTGTGCAGAACGAAACGAAATCCTGCTGCATGGCGAGGATTTTGTTCGCGTCGGTCATGCTCTCGGGCAACGCAAATGCGCCGGACCGGA
>CBDUAB010001065.1:0-2071 GCA_965365045.1 uncultured Planctomycetales bacterium | reverse complement strand
ACGCCAGGATGCGAGCCATCACAATCCCGGGCACGGTGGCGGCCCCGGCGGTGGCTTCTAAGCCTTGCCGAGTTTCACGTGTAGTCACGGACTAATCCAGGCGCCACATCCAGGTCAAGTTCCTCGACATGTCCCGCGTTCAGACGCTCCAGCGCAATCGCTCCCATAACTGCATTGTCCGTGCATAAATCCGGAGGGGCCACGATCAACTCATATCCGGCTCGTTCGCACTCTTGACGAAGACGCTCGCGAAGCCGACGATTGGCCGCCACACCGCCACCCACACAAAGACGGAGCAGGCCCGTCTTTTTCACCGCCAACAGTGATTTGGCTACAAGACAATCGACGACGGCTTCTTGAAAACTGGCTGCCAAATCCGCGACTTGCCGTGGCGTAAGCGAGGCATCTCGCGGATCCTCGCCAGGAGGAGCGATCTGATAGCGAACGGCCGTCTTCAATCCGCTAAAGCTGAACTGCAGGCGATCATCGTTTATGAACGAACGCGGAAGTGCAAACGCGCGGCCATCACCATCTAAGGCCGCTTGAGAAATGGCTGGTCCGCCAGGATACGATAACCGCAACATACTGGCGACTTTGTCAAAGGCCTCTCCTGCCGCATCATCAATCGTTCCGCCCAGAATGTGAAATTCAAGCGGTCCGCGGCATTCGTACAGAGTCGTGTGACCACCACTAACCACCAAGCCGACACATGGAAACACCTCGCGACGTGCGTGCACACGGCAGGCATATACATGTGCGTGTAGATGATTGACCGCAACCAGCGGTACATCGAGCGCCAACGCCAGCGTCTTTGCCGCCACGACACCAACTATTAACGAGCCAACCAACCCCGGTGTGTTGGCAACGGCGATCGCGTCAATGTCAGCCAGGGTGCATCCAGCGCGCCGCAACGTTTCGTCGATCACCGGTAGAATCCGCTCGACATGTGCGCGGGCGGCGATCTCCGGCACGATACCGTGAAACTGTTTGTGCAGTTCATCTTGCGATGCGACGACCGAACCTAGGACTTGCCGCTGGTCGTCGACAACCGCCGCGGCCGTCTCATCACAAGTCGATTCCAGAATTAGAATGAGCAATGACTTGTCCGCTTTCTCCCTACGGATGCTTATTTTGCTAACTCGGCATTCAGCACATCCAACCCCTTTTGTAGCTGCCGATCCACGTAGACGTCATTGGCATCCCGATCCGTCGACAATACCGACTGCCGACCTTGGTAATTCATAAGCTCCTCGATTTCTGGCCGTTTCAACGATAGCTCCATGCCCTCGTTGGGCCGAACACCCCATTCGTCGTCTTCAGAGAAATCGGGGAAACGGTGAATATTATGGCCATTGGGACGCAAGTAACTGGCCGTTGTCAGTTTCAAAGCACTGCGACCTTCCTCCAAGTCAATAACGCGCTGCACACTGCCTTTGCCCCAAGTGCGTTCCCCGATGACGGTCGCACGCTTGTGATCTTGTAGACAAGCGGCAACGATTTCACTTGCGCTGGCGCTGTGACGATTCGTCAGCACAACCATGGGGAATCCTGAAAAAGTACCTTTCTTGCTCGCCTCCCAGACACGCTCTTCGACATTGCGCCCACTTGTCGAAACGATGCGGCCCTCGGACAGAAACAAATCACTCACTTCGATCGCCGTATCAAGTAGACCGCCTGGATTGAAGCGCAGATCCAGCACGAGGCCCTTGAGTTTTTGAGTTTTCAAGTCCTCAAGCGCCTTCGTCAGATCCTCGGTCGTGTGTCGACTGAATGCCGTCACCCGAATGTATCCGATACTTTTTTCCACGTCGAACATGAACTGCCACTCATCGTTCGGCTTGCGATAATGCGCCAGGACAGTTTCCAATCGAACCACGTCGCGCCGAACGTTCACGGTTTCAATAGTGCCGCCGGGACGCTGTAACTTAAGGGCAACTTCAGTACCCATCCGCCCCTTCATCAGCTTGACGGCACCCTCTAGCTTCAATCCCTTTGTTGCGGTACCGTCAATTTCGAGGATTCTGTCGCCAGGCTTTAAACCGGCGCGGTAGGCGGGCGTACCCGCCAGCGG
>CBDUAB010001064.1:0-2078 GCA_965365045.1 uncultured Planctomycetales bacterium | reverse complement strand
GCTCCGGCCGCTTCACACGGCGCGGAGGCGCAGGAACCTGCGCCGCGCCGATCGACTCTCCGTCCCCGAGTTACTGGATGCCCTTACCGTCCGCCCAAGATCATCATTCCACGGTGCCTATGACGGCTTCCTTTGGGAACTAGTCCTTAAACAAGTGAGCGCGGGACGGCGATTTGCGCCATCCGGTCCAATATAGTAAAAGACCCCCGTGTATCCAGTGTGTTTGGTGTGTTTCCTAACTTGGCGACGGAACGCCGCCCTAGAACACGGAGGTCTTTCAAGTGATCATCCCAGAACAGATCGAGGCACGCAAGCGGAGCATCGACGAGCGGCTGAATCGCGGAATCCCTGACGATACGAGCCGGCCAATGTTTTCCGCCAGCAATATTCATTTTGAGCTGGCGGAGCGGACGCAGGCCATCAGCCATGGTGGGATCGGCATGATTCATAAGCTTGCTCAAGCATCCGGACTGGTCGAGGCGATTGATAAGCACCTGCATCTATTGAAGATTCATGTTCCGTATCACGAATCGGATCACGTACTCAACATCGCTTACAACGCTCTCTGCGAAGGTCGCTGTCTGGAAGACATTGAATTGCGTCGCAATGATGAAACATTCCTTGACGCTCTGGATACGGATCGCATCCCTGACCCCACGACGGAGGGTGACTTCTGCCGGCGTTTTACTTCATCGTTCCACATTGAACGTTTGCATGATGCCTTTGACGAGGCTCGCTGCAATGTGTGGGCCAAGCAACCTGCAGAGTTCTTCCAACAAGCGACGATCGATATGGATGGGCACCACGTTGCGACCACTGGTCGATGTAAAGAAGACATGGACATCGCCTACGAAGGAACATGGGGTTATCACCCGCTGTTGTTGTCACTGGCGGAAACCGGAGAAGTGCTGAGCCTGGTCAATCGCAGCGGGAATCGCCCGAGTCATGAGGGAGCGGCAGCTCAATGCGATCGTGCCATCAACTTGTGTCGTCGGGCAGGGTTTGAACGTATTGTGCTGCGTGGTGATACTGACTTCAGCCAAACCGAGCATCTGGACGGTTGGGATCGCGACGGGGTGGTGTTTTATTTTGGCTACGATGCGATGCCGAATCTGGTCGAAATTGCGGATAAACTGCCGAAAACCAAGTGGAAAAAGCTCAAGCGGCCCCCGTCTTACGAAGTTCGCACGAAACCCCGGCGACGACCGGATAAGGTCAAGGATCGCATCGTGCGCCAGCGTGAGTTCGACACATTGAGGCTCAAGAGTGAAGATGTGGCCGAATTCGAATACCGACCGACGAAGTGCAGCAAAGCATATCGTATGATTGTGGTTCGCAAGAATATCAGTAAGGAGAAAGGTGACAAGCGATTGTTCGATGAGGTGCGCTACTTCTTCTACATTACGAATGACTGGAAGAGTACGCCGGCCGAAGTAGTATTTTGCTGCAACGACCGCTGCAACCAAGAAAATCTTATCGCACAGTTGTCGAGCGGCGTACGTGCATTGCGAGCACCGGTGGACAACTTGATGAGCAACTGGGCGTACATGGCGATGACGAGCTTGGCGTGGAACCTCAAAGCGTGGTGTGCGTTGTGGCTGCCCGAGAAAGGTCGTTGGGCCCACAAGCATCGGGAGCAAAAGCAGCAAGTGCTGAAGATGGAGTTTCGCAAGTTCGTGAATTACTTCATGAAGATCCCGTGTCAGATCATCCGAACAGGTCGGCGGCTGATATACCGACTACTGAACTGGAACCCATGGTTGGATGTGTTTCGACGCTTGGCTGTTGAATTAGATTGCTGACGGATGGTTAATGAAGCCGGAGTACGGATGCTCCGGTACCGCCGCGGCCCCTAACGCGACGACGCAAGAAAGGACACCGACTGGACAAAAAACCAATCAACGATTCGTTCAACGGCCTGCGACGGAGCCGGGGGCGTCATTCTGCGCCGACAAAGCGGCGCCGTCAAGGGCCGCAAAATCACACCGCGCTCACTTGTTTAAGGACTAGCACACCCTTCGGGCGGTGAGCCCAGGTCCCGCCAGGCGTCTTTACCATTGCCTTCGTAGCTCCAGAGG
>CBDUAB010001063.1:0-2078 GCA_965365045.1 uncultured Planctomycetales bacterium | reverse complement strand
TTCAGTGTTTCGACCATTTGCTCCGTCAACTCGCCCATGACACCCTTCCTTGGGTCGCAAGAAAATGGCAAGGATAGCGAGTTTACGAAAAAACAGGGATATCAAAATTGCGGAGTTCCCTTACACCGTGACGCCGCCGAGGCGGCGAGCGTCGATGACTTTATCGACTTTAGTTTTGGTCCGTTGCCGGGCAGGATGTATGTTCCTCCTGAGGCGGAGGATTCTGCCGCGCCTCGTCCGTTTATTCTGTTTCTCCACGGTGCGGGCGAGACGGGCTCCAACAATGTCAGCCAGATCAACGGCAATATCGACAACTTATTGAGAGCCGCGAAGGAGCGCGGTGCGTTTTTGTACGCACCGCAAGCCACGACATTCAACTGGGCTGACTCCGGCCGTACGACGAACGTGATGACGATGATCGATCAGGCACTTGCCGAACAAAACGCCGATCCGAATCGCCTGTATGTTACGGGACTGTCCATGGGCGGCGGAGGTACCTGGAATATGCTCAACCGCTTCTCCGATCAATTTGCGGCCGGGGTGCCGATCGCTGCGGTCTTACCGTCCGGCGATTTCGATCCTGTACGTCTTGTGGACAAACCGACGTGGGCGTTTCATGCTCGCGATGATTCCGTTGTTGCCAAGAACAGCAGCCGCAACACGATTAATCGAATTCTGTCCGCCGCGAGCGCGCCGACGCTCGCCTTTCCACCTGACAACGATACGAGCACGACATTTGAGTATGTGAACGATACACTCCAACTGAATTACACCGAGTGGCCGACGGGAGGGCACGGCATTTGGGGTCGGGTTTACAACACGACTGAAATGTACGACTGGATGTTTTCGCAATCACTCTCCGTGTCGCCTTTCGAGAGGATCTCGTTGAGCGGCCTTGGTGAGACGTACTTGCAAGACTTTGATGAGGCGTTAGGCACGGACGGGACGGTGGCACGTGCCAATTTTCCAACAGCATGGACACACGGCAGATGGGGTACCACGATAACGTCAGCCTTTCCAGTGGGTGAGAGTTTTAGCAGCTCGTCGACGTTCAACGCCGGAGCAGAAAACGACTCAGATCGAGCGTTGGCTGTCGGTGTAACCGGCGGTACCGACGAGCATTTCCTACAATTGCTCGTCGACGTTACGGTAGGTGATGCAAGCTCGTTTCGATTGCAGTTTGATGTCGAAGCATGGGATGCGCGCGACGGCGTTTTTGTGGCCCCGTTGAATCGCTTCGTCAATACGCCGGATGACCCGGGCGAAGCCGCTTTCCATGTGACCGTCGACATGGATACGGGCAATGGATTTGCGACGCTAGTCGATCTTGGCACCGCCACCACCGGTCCCACGCTCCAGCCGATGGTTGAGGGAATTGTGGATGGGAATGCTGACGCCAACCGCGTATTATTCGACAGTGGCATCGTCGCGGCGGCGATTCCAGAGGGTGCCAGCTTGCGTGTTCGTTGGGCGGCGGCTACGGAGGCGGAAACAGCCGGCTGGGTGTTCGGCCTAGATAATGTGGGATTGAGTCTATTCGGCAGCGGAGGCGAAGCAGGTGACTTTAATGGAGATGGTGTGGTGAATGTCGCGGACTTGGATGCGTTGACTGTCGAAGTCTTGGCAGGCACGGATAACCCGCAATTCGATCTGGATAGCAATGGCATTGTCGATGCGGACGACCGCATTTTCTGGATTACGGACATCAAGGACACGTTCCTTGGCGATGCCAATTTGGATGGCAAAGTAAATGCCGCGGATCTGAATACGCTGGCCTTGAGTTGGCAAAGCACGGCTGCCACGAGTTGGTCCCAAGGTGATTTCAATGGAGATGGCAATGTGAATGCGTCTGATTTGAACGGCCTTGCACTCAACTGGCGAAATGGCGTCGCGACCGCCGCATCTGCTTCTTTCGTGCCCGAGCCAACGACCATCACGCTGCTGTTTCTCGGCTTTGTGTCGCTGGGACTTCTGCGGCGACCGACCTTGCGCGACAAGAATTCCTGAATCGCACGTACTGGCCTAGCGGAAATTACGTTGAGGGCGACGAGATCCAATTGTGGAACAGTGTCACGGCT
>CBDUAB010001062.1:0-2083 GCA_965365045.1 uncultured Planctomycetales bacterium | reverse complement strand
GCGTAATGCCGCTTCGCTGGCTGGTTCGTCGGCGTCCGCTCCCGCCACGCCGTTTGCCATTTCGGCATCGGCAAGGGGCGCGACAGGCTTTTCTATCTCTTCTATGCCAACCGCGTCCTCGGCTGCTGCGTCCTTGGCAACTTCGTCAACCGGTTCAGGTTTTCCAAGAATCGCGACCTGCAGATTGTAATAGCCGATCACAATGGCTATCGAAAGCAGGCCAAAAATTACGATGCGCTTTTCCACGTTTTATTCTCTTCTTAGTGATTGCTAGGTCTATCGGCCTTCTAGCAAGCGGTCACCCAGGAAATCGTCGAGGTCTTCGATTGCGTGAATCTTCGCCACCACTTCTTCGACGGGATAATCGACGCGACGGAATGTAATTGTGTCTTCGTCCAAAAACACGTAGCACGGCTGAGGGTTACCATCGCGCGGTTGACCGACGCTGCCGACGTTGACCATGATTTTTTGCTCGCCCAGCCGATATCCTGATTCCAATTCGTCGGGACGCAGAAACGTTCCTGCCGCGGTGAAGATTCCCGGCACATGCGTGTGTCCTTGAAAACAGTATTGAGGAATGAGTTGGAAAATCTTGTCAAGTTTTTGCTTATTATAGATGTCTTCGGGAAACACATATTCGTGCAATGGGTTGCGGGCCGAACCGTGTACAAACAGGAACGGATCCTCACGTCGCGTTCGCGGCAACTCGCAGAGGAAACTCCACAACGCGATTTGCTTGGCGCGCAAATCGGGATCGTCTGGACGCTCTGGATCAATCGGGGCTTCCAATTGGCGTCGTGTCCAAAAGATCGCTTGCTCGGCATTACTGCTGAAGCCCTCGGGGTCGAACAAGGCGCCCAAGTCGTGGTTACCCAAGATGCACATGTCCAGCTGCACGACGACTTCTAAACACTCGCGTGGATTGGGTCCATAACCCACGATATCACCCAAGCAATAAATATCGTCAACATCCAGCTGACGAATGTCGTTCATGACAGCGTCAAGCGCATCAAGATTCCCGTGAATGTCACTGATGATTGCTCGCTTCACACCACACGCCTTGCAAATTCTTCTGGATCCCAGTGAGTCTATGGCTGCTAAAACTAGAGGTCAAGTCGACTTACGTCTCGATACGACGGACTCAAACATCCCCGATTGGACAGTTTCACCCTTCTGGTTGATCAACTGCCGTTTCCACACGACCGTCCCCCGCCGTCGACCAGACTCTCGTTTCTCGAGAACCTCGGTGTGAACATGCACCGTATCGCCCAGAAATATCGGTTTCAGGAAGTTCCAATCGCGGATCGCGACAAACGCCTCCGTACGCATCAATGGCGAGTGGCTACCCAAGCCGGCGACCAATGCAGTTCCATACAATCCGTGAGCAATTCGCTGACCGTAGAAGGTCTCTCTGGCGAATTCGTCGTCAACATGCAAGGGATTGAAGTCGCCTGTTAGCCCTGCAAACATGACCACATCCGTCTCCGTCACGGTTCTCGCACCACTTTTCCAAGTGTCCCCGACTTGCACGTCGTCGTAGTAGAGGGGCTCGTTCGACATCTTATTCGCCGGAGCCTCCGTCCGTGACAATCGGCTTAACTCTGGATGCAACGTTCACTCAACCGACTCGTAAGCCTGCCGGACCTTGCGCGGACCGTCCTCGATTAAGTGCATCGAAACTGTGGCTGTCGTTTCATCTTGCTGACAATCACAAAGCTGCGCCGTTACGGTGCCTAACGTGTTTACCTTATGATGGCAACGGGGACATTCCCAAACACGGCGCAAATCGTAACGAAGTCTCTCGAACGGGCCCTTCATCAAGTCTCCTCTTGTTGGCTACCCGATTCCATCACATTCGTCGCCTGGAATCGAACCGATCATTGTAACCAGCAGACCCGGCAGCCGATATACAGCTTTTGCGCGGTTACGAGCGCCCGGTGCAAAAATGCACTTCGTTGATGCACGGTAGCCCGACGCGCAAGCGCTCGTCGTTACCCACATTTTGGTTGCGCCACCACCCGAGCTCGCCTCGGTGGAGCGATGATCATAACCAGTTAGAACGATGGTTTTCGGCCGGCCACCA